>CADBPF010000001.1 GCA_902796545.1 uncultured Ruminococcus sp.
ATCGGCGGTTTCCACGGTTGGAAGATGCGCCGCGATCTGGTCCGCGCCTGCCGGGAGGCGATGAAGACCGGGATCGATCTGTTCGATGAAGACGAGCGCAACCGTGTGTTCGATCCGGTCACCTTCCGCGTCAAATATTTGAGCGAAACGGATGAAAAACTGCACGGCGAGTGCATTTTGAACCTTGCCAAGATCAAAGAGCAAACGGACTGGACGCAGATCCGCGGCAGTAAGATCGCCACGGTGTTCCAGGATCCGATGACCTCGTTAAACCCCATCATCACCATCGGCAAGCAGATCACCTCCGTGATTTTGAAGCACCAGAAATGCAGCGCGTCGGAAGCGCGCGAGCGGGCCTTGATGCTGATGAAAAAAGTCGGGATCCCGGAACCGGAGAAGCGTTTTGACGACTATCCCTTCCAGTATTCCGGCGGGATGCGTCAGCGCATCGTCATCGCGATCGCGCTGTCCTGCCAGCCGCGCATCCTGATCTGCGACGAGCCGACCACCGCGCTCGACGTGACCATCCAGACGCAGATCCTGAAGCTGCTGAAGGATCTGCAAAAAGAATTCAATTATACCATCGTGTTCATCACCCACGACCTCGGCGTCGTCGCCAACGTGGCGGACCGCGTGGCGGTGCTGTACGCCGGTCAGATCGTGGAACTCGGCAACGTGGACGAAGTCTTCTTCGATCCCCGTCACCCTTATACCTG
This sequence comes from uncultured Ruminococcus sp., assembly GCA_902796545.1. Lineage (GTDB taxonomy): Bacteria > Bacillota > Clostridia > Oscillospirales > SIG627 > RUG14179. The sequence continues at coordinate 717 of CADBPF010000001.1, forward strand.
GGCGCTGCTTTCCAGCCTCCCGCAGCTTGCCCAGCGCAACACGAAACTGTATTCCATCACCGGCACGCCGCCGAGCTTGTATAACGTGATCGTGGGCGACCCGTTCGCGCCGCGCAACCCGTATTGCCTGAAAGTCGATACCTTAAAAGAGCCGCCGGTCTTCCAGGTCTCCGAAACGCACTATGCGAAAACCTGGCTTTTGGATCCGCGTGCGCCGAAACTGGAAAAACCGGAAGCCATCCGGAATATTCACGAAAAGCTGATTTCAGCGTTCAACATTTGACGGAGGTCAACATGTCCAAAGAGCAAGCGGCGGAAAAACAGGCCGTTCCGGGCGCGACCGCGCACCATATCCCGGAGCACGGCCCGATCGCCGAGAACGGGAAAGAGATCCTGCTTTCCTTGAAGAACGTGGATATCACGTTCGGAAAAGGGGATCGTACCGTTCGCGCGGTCAAAAACGCCACGTTTGATATCTATAAAGGGGAAACCTTCTCGCTCGTCGGCGAATCCGGCTCCGGCAAGACCACGATCGGCCGCGCGGTGATCCGCGTCAACCCCTGCGCCGCCGGTGAGATCGACTATAAGGGCGTGCGGATCTCCGGCAAGATCCCGCATTCCTTGGATCGGGAGGTGATCCGGAACATCCAGATGGTGTTCCAGGACCCCGCCGCCTCCTTGAACGAGCGCGCCACGGTGGACTATATCATTTCCGAAGGACTGTATAACTTCCACCTGTATCAAAACGAAACAGACCGCGTGAACAAGGTCGAAAAGATCATCGAAGAAGTCGGTCTGCTTCCGGAGCACCTGACCCGTTATCCGCACGAGTTTTCCGGCGGTCAGCGGCAAAGGATTGGGCTTGCCCGCGCCATGGTCATGGAGCCCGAACTCGTCGTCGCCGACGAGCCGATCTCCGCTTTGGACGTGTCCATCCGCGCCCAGGTGCTGAACCTGCTCAAAAAATTCCAGGCCGAGCGCGGCACGACCTATCTCTTCATCGCGCACGACCTTTCCATCGTCCGCTTCATTTCCGACCGTATCGGCGTCATCTATAAAGGGGATATCGTCGAGATCGCCGCGGCGGAGGAATTGTTCGATTACCCCCTGCATCCGTACACCCGTTCTCTGATCTCGGCGATCCCGATCCCGGATCCCCTGCTTGAAAAGAACAAGGTGCCCTTTACCTATGATCCCTCCGTGCACGATTACAGCACCGAGGAGCCGGCGCTTGTCAATATCGGACACGATCATTACGTCCGCGGCAGCGCCTCGGAGATCGAGGAATACCGAAAAATCCGCGAATCCGGCGTGCCGCTGAAAGCGATCACGATCCGCTCTCCGGGCGAGAGCGTTTTTGAGGAATCGGAAAAAGTCGAGGATCACACCGCGACCGAGCCGATTTTGGACACGCCCCTGCACGATACCGGAAAAGGCATTTTGAGTTTTCTTGCGTTTTTC
>CADBPF010000002.1 GCA_902796545.1 uncultured Ruminococcus sp.
ATCGTGCCTTTTAAGTCGTTCCCGATCGAATACTGCAATTCGCGCGTGTGATACAACAGATCGATGATCGGGCGGGACAAGACCAGCATCCCGAGCGAGGCGGGCAGAGCGATGCAGGAGACCATTTTCAGCGCGGTATCCATCGTTTTATGCGCGGAGGACTTTTCGCCCTTGGCAAGCGCCGCGGAGATCGACGGAATGATGCTGATGGAAAACGCCTGCGTGAGCGCGGGCACGAGATTGAAAAGCGTGACCGAGACGGAGAAGGTGCCGTAAAGCGTATTTGCGATCTTTTCGGCAAAGGGCCCGGTGAGATAGCCGGACAGGATCGGCACGATCGTGAACACGTCGATATTGCTCGTTAAATTGATCACGACCGCGGCGACGGTGATCGGGATCGCGATGCGCACAAGCTCGCGCAAAACGGCGCCGTTGGAGCGCTCTTGCACGTCCGGCGCGGAGAGCGAAATGCGTTCTTCGTTTTTATGCAGGAAGGCTTTGGAAAGCGAAAGATAGATCGTACTGAATACCACGCCGATCGTCACACCCAAAATCGCGGCGCCCGCCCAGAGATAGGGCTCGTCCGGATACAGCGAAAGCGCGAGATTGGCAAAAAGAAGCCCCAAAACCAGCTTCCCGAGCGCCTCGATCACCTGGCTTAACGCCGTGGGGATCATATTGTGCTTGCCCTGGAAGTACCCGCGAAACGCCGAGGTGATGCCGATAAAGAACAATGTCGGCGCAAGCGCCCACAGGCTGTAATGCAGTCCGGGCTGCATCGAAAGCTGTTCGATGAGACGGCTGATCGCCGCCATGATCCCGGTCCCGACGATGCCGAGCGCCAAGAAGACGAGCATGGAAACGCGGAAGATCTGCCGCACGCCGCGCTGATTGCCTTTTGCGTCCGCGGCGGCGACCATGCGGCTCATGGCGACGGGCAGACCCGCGGTGGAAATGATGAAAAAGGTCGTGAAGATCGAATAGGTGCTCTGAAAATAACCCATCGCTTCTTCGCCGATGATATTGGTCAGCGGGATCTTGAACAGCGCGCCGATGATCTTCACCAGGATATTGGCGAACATGATGATGAACGCGCCCTGCACGAAGCCTTGTGAGTTTCTGAGTTTGGTCTTTTTCAAAACCGGTCTCCTTTATCCGATAAATTCGCGTAAGAGGGAAGTTTTGGGAACGTAGGCGGGGTCGATCGCGGGAAGCGCGCGCAGTTTTTCTGAAAACTCCCGCGCGATCGCATAGCACGGATGCGTTTCTTCCACGAGCTGCAAACTGTCCAGCGCGTCTTCTTTCCAGACGCAGGGCTCGTATTCCAGCCCCGTGGAGATGAACGCGTCGGGCTTTTGCAAAAAAGGATAGATATAATGGATCTCGCCCTTGTGGACGTTGTCCCAGACAAAGAGCGTGTTCGGCGCGCTGTATCCGCGAAACTTTTCATCACGGATGATACGCCGCATCAGCCGGATCTGCCGCGCGCGGAAAAGCTCGACGCCGTCCAGCGACACGTCTTGCCTGACGTTCAGACCGAGCCGGAAAAAACGCATATCGGCGCCGTAGAGGTCGTCGTTCAGGGCGTGGATGCCTTCTAAAATCACAAGCCCGTCCGTTTGCGGCCGATAGGATTCCACGTTGTCCGTGCGCACCCCGGTGAGGAAATCAAAGACCGGAAGCCCGACTTCGCAGCCCTCCGTGATCCCGCGCAGAGTCCTGCGCAAAAGCGTGTGGTTGAGGCGGTCGTAACTGTCGAAATCCGGCGCTTCGCCGTCGACCACGGGAAAATGGGAAACGTTATGGAAAAAGTCGTCGGTGGAGAGGACTTTCACGTGTTTTCCCGCCTTTTCCAAAAGCGAGATCAGACGGTGCGCGGTGGTGGTTTTGCCGCTGCAGCTCGGCCCGGCAAGCGATACGAGCGACACGCCGCTTTCCAGGATCGCGGCGGCGACTTGATCTAACTCGCGATCGAACCGCTTTTCGCAGGAGTCGATCCACGCGCGGATCTCGGCGTCGGTCATCGAGCGGATTTTTTCAGAGGACAACTGGATCATCGGGATTCTCCATATACAGGCGTTTGATCTCCATAAAGCGCTTTTCGCGTTTTCCGGGATCGCTCAAATATTCGGTGGGATACTTGTAGGAGGCAAAACGGCGGATCTTTTGATGCGGACCTTTTTTGGAAATGAGCTTCGTGATCGCGCCCGCGCCGACGGAAAAAACGTCGCAGAGATCCTCCATCATGGCGATATTGTAAACGCATTCCTGCCCCGGCTTCGCGTAGCCGAGGTTTTCCAGATTTTCGATCGTGTTCTTTTGCCGATACAAATAATATGGCTCGTAGCCGCGATTTATACAGGCGTGCATCGCGTCGGACACGGCGCCCGTCCAGATCCCCTCGGAGGCGGCAAGAAACGCGCTTTCATCTTCCGACGCGCGCTTTTTGCACAGCGAATGGATCGTGAGATTTTCCGGATCCAGCGCAAGGATCTCGGTAAGGGACTTCAAAAAACCTTGCGGGGTGTCGCCGGAAAGACCCGCGATCAGATCGGCGTTGATACAAAAACGCCCCGTTTTGCGGGCAAGCGAATAGGCGTCGTAAAACTGCTTTGCGGTATGAGAACGGCCGTTTTCGCGCAAGACCTCGTCGGACAGCGTTTGCGGATTGATGCAGACGCGGCGGATCCCGTGATCGGATAAAACGCGCAGTTTTTCCGCGGTTACCGTGTCGGGGCGACCGAGCTCCGCGGTGATCTCCGTGTCGGGCGAAAGATTAAAATCGGCTTCCAGTTCGCAAAAGAGCGCGTCCAGCTGCGCCTCGGTCAAGACCCCGGGCGTGCCGCCGCCGAGATAAACGGCTTTGAGCGTTTTTCCGATCCCGAAAAAGAGCTCGGCGGTCTTTTGCAGCTCTTCCCGCATCCGGGACAGATATTCGTCCAGCCGCGCCAGCTGTTTCGGCGCGCTTTGGGAAATGAACGAACAGTACTTGCACCGGCTGGGGCAAAAGGGGATCGAAAGGTATAAAACCGCATCCGAAGAGGCCAGGTTTTCCACAATGCGTTTTTCGGTTTTTGCCAGCTTCAGCAGTAAAAGCGCCTTTTCTTTTCTGACGAAATAGTCGTGCGTGAGGCGGTCGATCAGTTCCGGATCCGACAAGCCGTGTTCCAGATAATAGAGCGCCACCTTGGTCGGACGCACGCCGACGAGGACCCCGTAGGGCGGACGCCGGTCGGAAAGATTTGTAAAAAGCTCCCACGCTGCTTTGCCCACGGCAAGGTTTTCGGCGCGGGAAAGCCCGAATTCCCGCTTGATCGAGGCGCTTTGCGAGACGGTCAGATCATCCCGATCGCTCGCAAAACGGGCGGTTGCACGGACGATATCGCCGCTCACCTGCGTTTGCAGAAAAAAGCGTCCGTCCGGCAGGCTTGCAAAGAGTTCTTTTGCCAGATGATAGCAGAATAAAAAGTGCGAATTGTTTGCGATCTCAAAGTCCACGGCGCGCCTCAAAAGGTCTCGGTATCGTAGGTAAGCGTGATCGGCCCGTCGTTTACAAGGTCGATCTGCATATCCGCGCCGAACTCGCCGGTCGCGATCAGCGGCACGCCGTAGTCCGGATGCTCCTCGGCTTCATTTTGAAATGCCAGGCGCAGCGAGGCGAGAAAACAGTCGAACAGGGATTGCGCCTGATTTCCGCTTGCCGCGCCGCTGAACGACGGTCTGCGCGAGGCGGCGCAGTCGGCGTAAAGCGTGAAATTGGAAACGACCAGAAGATCGCCCCGCACGGCGGGATGACAAAGCGCGAGATTCAGTTTGCCCGCTTCATCCGGGAAAATGCGCAGCTTCGCGATCCTTTGCGCCAAACGCATCGCGTCGTTTTCGGTATCCCGTACCGAAACGCCGACCAAAAGAAGCATCCCGCGGCCGATCTCGGCGTGCGGCGCACCGTTGACCGAAACGGCGGCGCGGGAAACGATCTGACAGACGCACCTCACGAATTTTGTCCTTTCACGGCGCCGCGCGACACGCGGATCACGTCCGGCAGTTTTTCCAGTTTGGAGGCGATCAATTCAAAATGCTCCGTGCCCGTGATGGCGACGGAAAGCGTGATCAGGATCAGATTGTCCGCTTTCGTGTGAGAGGTGATATTGGAGATCGGCACGTGCATTTCCGCGAGGCAGGCGGAAACGTCGGCAAAGAGATGAAGACTGTTGCGGGCAAACACGTTGAGCTGCGCCGCGTAACTGACGGTGGAGCGCTCGGGCTTGACCATCCAGCTCGCGTTGACCCAGCGATCCTTGTCTTCCGGACGATTGAGCCCCGCGATCGCGTTGGGACAGTCGTATTTATGGATCGAGATGCCGTAGCCCTTGGTGACGAAACCGATGATCGGATCTCCGGGCAGGGGATTGCAGCAGCGCGCGAATTTTACCTGGCAGTTTTCCAGATTCTCGACCATGACCGCCTGGGAGGACGCGCGGATCGCGTTTTTCAAAGGCGCGGTCTCGCCCGTATCCTTCGGCTTCGGGGCGATCGCGGCAAGCACGCGGTCTGTTTCGTCGCGCAGCTTTTGTTCCAGACTGGAAAGCGAAATGCCGCCGTAGCCGACGGTATTGAAAAAATCGTCGAGCGCGGTGAAACCGTGCCGCTTGGCGACGTTTTGGAGAACCTCGATCTTTTCCTCGTCGCCTAACGCCTTTTTATAGCGCGAAAGCACGCGCTCCAGCTCCGCTTTGGCGAATTCGATATTCTCCTCGCGGTTTTGTTTTTTGAACCATTGCCGGATCTTGTTGCGCGCCTCGCTCGTTTTGACGAGATTGAGCCAGTCGCGGTTCGGGCCTTTGGAGGCGGCGCTCGTCAGCACCTCCACGATCTCGCCGGTGTTGAGCGGCGCGTCGATGGGCGTGATGCGGCCGTTGACCTTGACGCCGACCATTTTGTTGCCGATATCCGAGTGGATCGCGTAGGCAAAATCGATCCCGCAGGAGCCGGCGGGCAGGTTGATCACGTCGCCTTTGGGCGTGAAGACGTAGGTTTCGTCGTCGAAAATATCGAATTTTAACGGACGCAGAAACTCGTCCGGATCGGTCTCGTCGCGGTCGGTCTCCAACAGCGTGCGGATCCAGTCCAGTTTTTTCTGCATACTGCCGTCTTTGTCTTCCACGCCGTCTTTATAGCGCCAATGCGCGGCAAGACCGTATTCCGCGACCGCGTGCATCTCCCAGGTGCGGATCTGCACCTCGAAGGGGATGCCGTCCTTGCCGATGACGGTGGTGTGCAGGGAACGGTACAGATTCGGCTTCGGTGTGGAAATATAGTCCTTGAAGCGCCCCGGCATGGAGTTGAAATTTTCGTGGATGATCCCGAGCACGGTATAGCAGTCCAGCTCTTCTTCCACGATGATGCGCACGGCGTAGAAATCGTAGATCTCGTCAAAACTCTTGTTTTGACCGTACATTTTCTTGTAGATGCTGTAAACGGACTTGATCCGGCCCTCCATGGAGAAGTTGATGTTCTGTTCGGTCAGCTTCTGCCGGATCAGTTCCTGGGATTTATTGAGGAAATCGCGGCTTTTGCCGTATTTCGCCTCGGTGTCCTGCTTGACCTCGTTATAGCCGATCGGATCGAGGTATTTCAGCGTCAGCGTTTCCAATTCGGTCTTGATCTTTTCCATACCGAGCCGATGCGCGAGCGGCGCGTAAACGTGCATGGTCTCCAAGGCGATCAGCCGCTGTTTTTCGACCGGGTGCGGATCAAGCGTGCGCATATTGTGCAGCCGGTCGCAGAGCTTGATGAAGATCACGCGCAGGTCTTTGGACATCGCCAAAAACATCTTGCGCAGGTTTTCGATCGTGCGCTCTTCCTTGTCGGCGAGCTGGAGCGTGACGAGCTTGGAAAGCCCGTCCACCAAAGTCGCCACGTCGTCGCCGAACTCCCGACGGATCGTATCCAGATTGACCTTGTCGGGGCAATCCTCGATCACGTCGTGCAAAAGCGCGGCGCAGATCGAATCCGTGTCCAGATTCAGCGAGGCGACGATCTCCGCCACGGCGATGGGATGGCAAATATACTCTTCGCCGCTCTTCCGGAATTGCCCCTTGTGCAGTTCGCGCGCAAAATGAAAGGCGCGCATGATCTTTTCATAATCATACGACAGCCCGCTGGACGCGAGTTTGGTGAGCAGGTTGGAAATATCGGGTTCCATCTTAAATTCCTTTGTGTCCGGTCGCGGCAAGATAGGTCGGCGTGGTCTCTAAATCCGCCTTTCCGTTCGGGCGGGGCAAAAGCTCCAGCTCGGCAAAGCGGCAGGGCGCTTCGCTTACGCGGGACAAGATCCCGGCTTCCTCGAAAATATCCAAGATCATCAAAAGGCGGGAAAAAGGCATTCCGATGCGCCTGGAAAAGAAGTGGAGATCCACGGGCTGGGATTTGTAAACGCCCTTGATCTGACGGAACACCATCTCGAATTCTTTTCTCGACGGCACTTCCGGATAGGGCTCTTTGCCTGCTTTGCGGTCCAGATAGAGTTGATACTGCGCCGTGCAATCCGCGCAAAGGCTCTTTGCGGGCCGCAGATCCTTGATCCCGAGCTGAACGCTCGTGCTACCGAGATAGGTATTGAGATCGAGCGTGCATAAAAAGTCCCCTTTTTCGCCGCGCAGGATCGGAAGCTGGACCGGCGCGTGATTGAAATAGAGCGCGGGAACGCTCTGACCGTTTACGTTCAGCTGCAGCTTGCTGTGCCTGCCATTGCCCACGGGATAGATCGACTCGACGAGCGCGTCGGGCAGTAAGAACAAAGGTTTCGGATTTTTCATCCCGAAGGGCTCGAGCTTTAAGAGCTCCGTCGCGTTCTCCAGCGTCACGTCCGCGTCGCGCAAAACAAAGTCCACCTCGCGCTTTGCGATCAGATCTTCTTCCTTAAGGTGCTCGCGCGCATAGTCGTTGAGCGCGCGCTGCAGGGCGGGGAGATTCTCTTTTTCGACCGTTACGCCGGCGGCAAGCTCGTGCCCGCCGTATTTCAAAAGCAAAGGCTCGCAGGCGGCGAGCGCCTCCACGAGATTGAAGCCTTTCACGCTGCGCCCGCTCCCTTTGGCGGGACCGTTCTCGCCGTCGGGGTAGGAGAACAGGATGCAGGGACGGTGGAAACGTTCGCACAGACGCGACGCGACGATCCCGACCACACCCTGATGCCAGTGGGGATTGTCCTCAATCAAAAACAGATCGTTTTCCGGGCGGTGATGCTCTTCCAGCGCGCTGAGCGCCTCCTCGAAGATCAGGCTCTCCGCGACCTGGCGGTGCTTGTTTTCCTCGCACAGCTCCACGGCGAGCGCCTTGGCGGTGTCCGGATCCTCGGTCAAAAAGAGCTCCACGGCGCGCATGGCGCTTCCGACTCTGCCCGCCGCGTTGATGCGCGGCGCGATCAGAAAGCCGATGGTGCCGGAATTGTATTTTGCCTCGTGCCCGCTGCCGTCCTGCGGGAAGATCTCTTTGAGCAAGGCGGAAAGCCCCAGATTCTTCGTGTTCGGAAGCGCCAGAAGCCCGCGCTTGACGAACAGGCGGTTTTCCCCGATCAGCGGCATCACGTCGGCGACCGTGCCGATCGCGACGAATTCGATATACCGCGCGCTCATTTCCTCGGCGGCAAGATCAAAATCCAAGCCGGTCAAGCGCGCGTGCAGGGCGCAGAGCAATTTGAAAACCACGCCGACGCCCGCCAGAGCGGGATAGGGATACTCGGAATCCTCGCGCATGGGGTTGACCACGGCAAGCGCCTCGGGCAGCGTTTTGCGGCAGCGGTGGTGATCGGTGATGACCACGTCCATGCCGAGCTGATTGCAAAGCGCGACCTCCTCGAAGGCGGTCACGCCGGAGTCCACGGTCAAAAGCAGCGTCACGCCTTCGGCGGCGTAACGGCGCACCGCGTCCTCGTTTAAGCCGTAGCCCTCGCCGGAGCGGGTGGGGATGTAATAGGAAACGTCCACTCCGTGATCTTTCAGATAGGAGTAGAGAAGCACGGTGGAGGTGATCCCATCCACGTCGTAATCGCCGAAAACGAGCACGCTTTCCCGGTTTTGGATCGCTCTCTCGAGCCGGTCGAGCGCCGCGGCAAGATCGGGCAAGAGATCCGAGGGCGCGATCTGCGCGTGATCCAGGTTAAAAAAGGCGTGAACGTCTTCCGGCGTCTGCAAGCCGCGATTCCACAGGATCTTGGCAAGAAAGACGGAGATCCCGCAGGAGTCCGCCAATCGTCCGCACTCGATCTCGGGGGGCTCGGCAACGCACCAGGTGGATTGATGAACTTGTTTCATGGTCGGTTGGTGTCCTGTTCTTTTCTATATTTAATTTATTATAGACTTTTCGACCGGAAAATACAAGAGCAAATGCGCCGTTTGGAAAGAAAAATTGCGGTTTTTGCGGAATGTTCATATTTTATTCATAATTGCGCGTTAGGATAGAGGGATGAAAAGGAGAAGTCTATGAGTCAAACTGACAATCAGCAGGTTTTCGAGACTGATTTTTCCGTGATCGATATTCACAATCACGTCTTTCCGGACCACATCGCCCTGCGCGCCGCGGAGAGTATCCGCGACTATTATAAGCTTCCGATGTACGGCGACGGGACCCTGCAGACCATGCTCGATCGCGCGGGAGAATTCCGCGTGGAACACTTCTTCGTGTGCTCCGCCGCACTCAAACCCGAAAAAGTCCGTACGGCAAACGAATTCACGGCGATCCAGCGCGCACGTTCTCCGCGCATCCTTTCCTTCGGCACCACGCACGCCGGCGTGCGCGATCAGATCGAGGTGTTCCGCCAGATCGAGGCGTTCGGGCTTTCCGGGGTGAAACTGCACCCGGATTTCCAGGGCTTCGCCGTTGACGACGAGCGTTTGGACGAAGCCTGGAGACAGGCGATCCGCTTGAAATTGCCGGTCCTCATCCACGTGGGCGATCCGAACAGCGATCTGTCCTCGCCGAGCCGGGTCTATCGCGTCATGGAAAGGTTCCCGGAGCTGAAGATCATCGCCGCGCACATGGGCGGCTACCAGGTCAAAGAAGCGGCCGAGTGTCTCGTCGGCACGCATTGTTATTTCGACACCTCGCAATGGTTTTACTTTTTGACCGAAGCGGAGTTTCTGGAACGGATCGAAAAACACGGGGTGGAGAAGATCCTGTTCGGCTCCGATTATCCCCTCAACGTGGCGGACCGGGAGATCAAACGCCTCTTGAAGACCGCTCTTCCCAAAGAGGATCGGGACGCGATCTTTTACCGGAACGCGAAAAACCTTTTCAAGCTCTGAAAACCCGATCGAAATCAGAATGCAGTCCGCGCTTTTTTCGCGGACTGCATTGACATTTTGTCGCGTTTGCGCTATAATTTTTTACCGAACAGAAAGTGGGAAAGGCGGTATTTTTTTATGCCCAAAAACGTCATCGTTTCTCAATCCGGCGGGCCGACGCCCGTCATCAACAATTCCTTGCGCGGCGTGATCGACGCGTGTAAGGCGCGCCCGGATCTTTTCGGCACGGTTTACGCGGGTTTCCACGGTGTGGAAGGGATCCTGACCGAGCAGCTTTTAGACCTTTCCGCACAGCCGGAAGAGGAGATCGCGCTTTTGCGCACCACGCCGACCGCCGGCTCGATCGGCACCTGTCGGTATAAACTCAAAGAGAATCATCCCGAGGATTTCGACCGCGTGATCGAGGTCTTGCGGGCGCACGATATCGGTTATTTGTTCTACATCGGCGGCAACGACTCCATGGACACGGCAAACAAGATCGCCCGCCTTGCCAAAGAGCGGGGCCTGGATCTGGTCGCCACCGGCGTTCCGAAAACGATCGACAACGACGTCGGCGACGCCGCGTTTCAGCTGATCGACCATACGCCGGGCTATGGCAGCGTTGCCCGCTACTGGATGCTGACGACGCAGAACGCCAACGAAGAAAACGCCGGCAGCTGCCCGGCGGATCCTGTGCTCGTGATGCAGGCGATGGGCCGCAAGATCGGGTATATCCCCGCCGCCGCCCGTCTTGCCGATCCGCACCGGGAAATGCCGCTTCGGATCTATATGGCGGAATCCGGTTTGTCCGCCGCGGACATTGCGGACGATATCAACGATTTGTTGAAGCGCCGCGGCCGCGCCGTCGTCGTCTTGGGCGAGGGCGTGGAGATCGCCGATCTCGGCGAAACGCGCGATCATTTCGGTCACACCCAGTTTTCGTCGTCCAAGTCCACCGCGGCGCAGCTTTTGGTGAACTACTTGAACGAACACGGGCTTGCCGCCCGCGGCGCCGCGCGCGGTCAGGTTTACGGCACCGATCAGCGCGCCGCGATCCAATGCGCTTCCGCGGTCGATCTGGACGAAGCCTACGCGTTGGGAATGAAAGCGGTGGAGATCGCCGCGGCGGACGGCAGCGGCTATATGTCCACGATCCTGCGCAATCCGGGCAGCGTCTATTCCGTGCGCTACGACAAGGTGCCTCTGACGGAGGTCGCCAACTCCGAGCGCACCTTCCCTGAGGCCTGGCTTACCAAAGAACGCAACGACGTGACCGACGATTTCATCCGCTACGCCAAACCGCTGGTCGGCAACGATTTCGTCACGATCCCGATGGAAGACGGCAGAATGCGTTTCGCGCGCCTGAAGCCGATCTTTGCCGAACAGAAACTGGATCAATACGTGCCGCAGGGCATTCGTTAAGGAGGACTTATGGAAAACTACACCCCGGCGCAGCCCTTGATCGAAATGGAAAAGAGCGCGGATTTTCTGATCTGCATCGATTCCGACGGCTGTGTGTTCGACACGATGGAAGTCAAGCACAAGGAGTGCTTTATCCCGAATACGATCAACTACTGGAATCTGCAGGCGATCTCGAAATACGCCCGCGAGGCGGCGGAATACGTGAATCTGTATTCCAAGAGCCGCGGCGTGAACCGGTTTCCCGCGCTCATCGAGGTCATGGAGCTTTTGCAGGATCGCGAAGAAGTCAAAAAACGCGGATTTCAGTTCCAGGACATGACGCCCTTGAAGAAATGGATCGCGTCTGAAACGAAGCTCGGCAATCCCGCCCTGGAAGAATACGTAAAGAATCATCCGAACGACGCGCTGATGGCGCAGACGCTCGCCTGGTCCGCGGCGGTGAACCGCACGGTCGGCGAGGTGGTGCGCGGCGTGCCGCCGTTTCCCTACGTGCGCGAGAGTTTTGAAAAGATCCGGGGCAAAGCGGACGTGATCGTCGTTTCGGCAACGCCGACCGAGGCGCTTTGCCGCGAATGGCGCGAACACGATCTGGAACAGTACGTGAAAGTGATCTGCGGCCAGGAAATGGGCACGAAAGCGGAATGTATCGCTTATGCCCGCAAGCACGGCTATGAAGACGATCATATCCTGATGATCGGCGACGCGCCCGGCGATCTCAAAGCCGCCCGCGCGAACGACGCGCTCTTTTTCCCGATTGATCCCGGTAAGGAAGACGATTCCTGGAAGATCTTTTGCGAAGAGGCGCTGGATCGCTTCTTTGCCGTGACTTATTCCGGCGACTACGAACAGGGTTTGATCGACGCGTTTGACGCCTGCCTGCCCACCACGCCGCCCTGGAAACGATAAAACGAAAGGACTATGCAATATGAAAGCAGATATCGGATTGATCGGTCTCGCCGTGATGGGCGAAAACCTTGTGATGAATATGGAGTCCCACGGATTCACCGTCGCGGTCTATAACCGCACGGTGGAGAAGGTGGATCGCTTTCTTGCCGGCCGCGCCGCCGGAAAGAATATCGTCGGCGCGCATTCCATCGAGGAGCTCTGCGCGAATTTGAAAACTCCCCGCAAAGTGATGATGATGGTCAAAGCGGGCGCGGCGGTCGATTCCATGATCGAGCAACTGCTTCCGTATCTGGAAGCGGGCGACGTGATCATTGACGGCGGCAACAGCCACTTCCCGGATACCATTCGCCGCACCGAATACGTGGAGTCCAAAGGGCTTTTGTATATCGGCACCGGCGTGTCCGGCGGGGAAGAAGGCGCGCTCCACGGTCCGAGCATGATGCCGGGCGGCAGTCCCGCGGCATGGCCGCTTGTGAAGGATATTTTCCAGTCGATCTGCGCCAAGGTCGAAGACGGTTCTCCCTGCTGTGACTGGGTCGGCGAAGGCGGAGCGGGCCATTTTGTGAAAATGGTACACAACGGGATCGAATACGGCGATATGCAGTTGATCTGCGAAGCGTATCAGCTGATGCACGACTATCTCGGCATGACCAACGAGGAAATGCACGCCGAGTTTGCCGAATGGAACAAAGGAGAGCTGGACAGCTATCTGATCCAGATCACGCGCGACATTCTCGCCTACAAAGACGAGGACGGCAAGGAGGTCGTGGATCTGATTCTGGATACCGCGGGTCAGAAGGGGACCGGCAAATGGACGGCGATCGCCGCCCTGGACGAGGGCGTGCCGCTGACGCTGATCGGCGAAGCGGTCTTTGCCCGCTGCCTGTCCGCGCAAAAAGAAATGCGCGTGCGCGCAAGTAAAGTCCTGCCCGGCACGAAAGCGACCTTTACCGGCGACAAAAAGGCGTTCTGCGAGAAGATCCGCCGCGCTTTGTACGCCGCGAAGATCGTATCCTACGCGCAGGGCTACACCCTGATGCGCGCCGCCGCCGCCAATTACGGCTGGAACCTCAATTACGGCGGGATCGCGCTCATGTGGCGCGGCGGCTGTATCATCCGCAGCGCGTTTTTGGGCGAGATCAAAAAGGCGTTCGACCAGAATCCGGAGCTGGAAAACCTTCTGCTCGATCCTTTCTTTACCCGCGCGATCGCGGACAGTTTAGACGGTTGGCGCGAGGTTTGCGCCGCGGCGATCACCGCCGGCATCCCGGCGCCTGCCATGACCACGGCGCTCAACTATTACGACGGATATCGCTGTGAGCGCCTGCCCGCCAATCTTTTGCAGGCGCAGCGCGACTATTTCGGCGCACACACCTACGAGCGTGTGGATCGTCCGCGCGGCGAGTTCTTCCACACCAACTGGACCGGCGAGGGCGGCGATACCACATCCAACACCTATAACGCATAAACCGGAGAACGGGCAAAACCATGGATTTTTCCTCCTTTTCCCAAACCGTGCGCGCAACGACGCCGAGCGGCATTTCCGACGCGGAGCTGGCGAAACTCTGTGAGCAAACGCTTGCTTCCTGCAAAAAGGATCTGAAACGCGTGCTGATCCTGCCGCCGGATCATACCCGGTATTTTTCCGCGGCGGGGCGGATCGCGAATCTCTATTATCATTTGCTTTGCGATACGGCGCAGGTCGATCTGATGCCCGCGCTCGGAAGTCACGTCGCGATGACGCCGGAAGAGCTTTCCCTGATGTTCGGAGATATTCCGCAGGATCGATTTCTTACGCACGACTGGCGGCGTGACGTCGAAAAGATCGGCGTCGTGCCGGGAGAATTTGTGAAAGAGGTTTCCGAAGGTCTGATCGATACGCCGATCGACGTGGAGGTCAATCGCCGGATCGTGTCGGGGGAATACGACCTGATCCTGTCCGTCGGGCAGGTCGTTCCGCACGAAGTCGTCGGGATGGCGAACTATAATAAAAACGTGTTCGTCGGCTGCGGCGGCGCTGGGATGATCAACGCGTCCCACATGCTCGGCGCGTTTTACGGCATGGAACGGATCATGGGCAAGGATCACTCGCCCGTGCGGCGCGTGTTCGATTACGCGTCGGAGCATTTTCTTAACGCCGTTCCGCTGTTATACGTTCTGACCGTTACGACCCAACAGGGCGCGTCCTGGAACCTGCGCGGCGTTTTCTGCGGCGCGGGCAGAGACGCGTTCGAACCGGCGGTCGCACTCAGCCAACGGGAAAATTTAACGCTGATCGACCGGCCTTTCGAGCGCGTGGTCGTGCGGCTCGATCCGCAGGAGTTCAAGAGCACCTGGCTCGGCAACAAGGCGATCTACCGCACCCGGATGGCGATCGCCGACGGCGGGGAGCTTTATATCCTTGCCGACGGGGTGGAGCGTTTCGGAGAAGACCGGGAGATCGACCGGCTGATCCGGAAATACGGCTACGTCGGCAGAGAGCGGATCTTAAAGCTCGTGCGCGAAAACGAGGATCTTGCCGCCAACCTTTCCGCGGCGGCGCATCTGATCCACGGTTCCTCCGACGGGCGGTTTTCCATCACCTATTGCACGAAGCGTCTGACGCGACCGGAGGTGGAGCAGGCGGGCTTTTCCTACCTGCCATATGATAAGGCTTCCGCTTTGTTTCAAGTCCCCGAACGGAAGGACGCTTTTTATACGGATGCAAACGGGAAACCGTTTTATTACATCGATAACCCCGCTCTGGGACTTTGGGCGGATCGCGCAAAGTTCTGATTTTTTTCAATTAAAAACTGCCCGAACGAGCCGTTCGGGCAGTTTTTAATTTGTTTTTTAATTGAAATGGAACTTCTTGTAGAACTCGCGGGCGATCGGTTTTAAGTACAAGACCAGGCTCAAAAGGAGCAATAGCCCATCCAGCGCGGCAAGCACGATGATCGGCCAGGTGAAGGACAAATGCAGACCGAACGCGGCGGCGAGGATCACGGCAAGCGAGATCAGGAACACCCAGGAAAGCGGGAACACGTTGTGCTTCTGACGCTTGAAACGAATAAAGAAGACCAGGATGAAGAGGATCAACAGGGAAAAGAGCACGATCGGGACCACAAGCTTCGACCAATGCACCGGTCCGCCGGACAAGAAGTCGATCAGGATCAGATAGCCGCAGGCGGAAAGGATGCACAGCGTGAACTTTTTGATCAGCGACTGCTCGACCATCGGGTGATACAAAAAGACCGCCCAGAAAACCACCCCGCCGCCGATCGCGTAAAGCGACCAGGGCGCTTTGCCGACGCATAGATTCACGATCCCGCAGGCCGCGCAGCCGCAGATCAATATCAGCGTGAGGACCCGCCGCCAGATCAAACGCAGGTTCGGCGCCGGCTCAATCTTCGGATATACTGTGATGAAATCCATGACTCTCACTTCCTGTAACGGTGATCTCGAATCCGTCGCGCGCGAGCAGCTCGCGCAGGCGTTCCTCGAAGGCGGGATTGTCCGTTGCCTTCATCAGCGATAAGACCGCTTTGTTTTCGTGCGTGATGAGGGAACAATTCACGCGGTTTTGCAGGGTGGTGCCGAGAATGAAGTCAAATTGTTCGATATAGGGCGCCATTTCTTCCGGCAGATCGACCCGTCCGAGGTTGGAAAAGGTCGTCGTTAAGAGCAGATCGGAGAAAAACGGATAAAAGAGCTGCCCGAGCGAGGCTTTTAAGGCGAGCGGAATGAATTTGACCGAATTGACGAGCTTCAGCGCCGCCGTCATCTGATGCACGAGCGCATCCTTGGAGGATCCGGCTTTGAGCTCCTCGGAGATGCGCTGCAGCGCGTCGTCGAAGCCGGTCAGATCGTCCGGGGCAAAGCAGAGGATGCAATACATGGAAAAATTGCGCAGGGTGCGGGAAGCGGGGAAATACTTGCGCATATTGCAGGGCACCTGGATCTGGATCTTGCGTTTCCCGTTCGGGCGCACGCTTGCTTTGCAGGCAAAGAAAAGATAGGTGAGCACGAGCGCGGTGACGGTGACGCCTTTATCTTTTGCCGCTTGATGCAGTCGGTCGGCGTCCAGAATAAAGTGCAGGATCTGATAGGGCTGCGTGCGCAAAATCGAGCCTGCGATCTGCAAGGCGCGCGCACCGGCGAAGCTGGACGGCTTCACCTTCGGCGCCAGGTGAAAATCGTTGGACCATTCGGCGCTGTCGGGCGCTTCGTTCAGATCCGGGATCCCGTGCGAGGCGGGGATCCTGACGCCGAGCAAGCGCAGATACTCCGCGACCAGGGTCTTTAAGAAAACGAGCCCGCCGGAACCGTCGGTCAGAATATGGAAAAACTCCACGCTGATGCGTTTTTTATAATAGATCACGCGAAAACAGGGCGTATCGCGGCGGGAGAGATTCATCACGGAAAAGGGGCGCCGGGACTCTTCTTTTGCGATAAAACGCCGGCGCGTTTCTTCCATGTAGTCCCAGAAGAAACCGCGTTTCATGGTCACGGCGAAATAAGGAAAGCGCCGGATCGTGAAGGTCAGCGCGATCTGCACAATCTCCGGGATCACGTCCTCTTTGAGATAGGCGGAAAGACGGAACATCGGAAGCCAGGTGCGCCGCATCGAAACGGGATAGATCTTGGCGGCGTTGTCCAGGCGGTACCAGGCGTCCGGCTCTTCATAATAAAAATAGCCGAGATTCGCCGGATCCAGGCGCTTTCGGATCTCGTCCGGCGACAGTCCCTGATTCTCGTAATAGCGGATCGCTTTGACGAAATCGGCTTTCATCGCGGCTTCCTGCCGGCCGTCCAGATTGATGCGCGCAAGCAGCGCTTCCAAAAACGCCTCCGTTTGCGTTTTTCCGGGCAAAGCCGTGGATTCCGGAGATAATCCGGGGTTTTGTTGTTTCCTTGATTTTTTCATATCGCCATTATAACACATTTTTCCGAAATAAGATAGTCTGTTTTCGGTTTTCCCCGGTTCAAAGAGGGAATCACGGTAAATTACGCTGATTTTTCGCCAAAACGAATCCGCGCAGC
>CADBPF010000003.1 GCA_902796545.1 uncultured Ruminococcus sp.
GCAAGAATGGAAATCAACAAAAAGAAAATGCCTATTGGTATCAACGACAAATATATAGAACGTATTTCGGACCCACGCGTAAAAGAGTATGTAAATAAGCACCGTGCAGAATTGGTTTACAAATTTGGGACAGATGTTCAAGTATTTGTTGATGGAAGATTGGTGTTACCAATTGAGTGTAAAGCTTATTCGGAAAACGCAATGCTAAAACGTATTCTTTTCGATGCGGAATTAATGAAAGAAGCGGTAGGGACCGATACATATTACCTCGTTCAGCTTGAAAGCCAGCTCGGCGGCGATTATAGTGCGTTGAATGACGTGACATTCGGAAGCCCGGCAACACATGCTCTGTTGTCTCATGTCGATGTCAATTTAAAAATAATCACGCTCTTGCAGGGTGAAAGAAAAATTGATCGTCCGATCCATAAGGCTGAATATTACAAAGAATTAAAATTGTCTGAATTGCAAAAAGCAGTCACGCTATTTGCGAATGATTTGAATAAATACGCCAGATAAAAAGCAAAAAGCACCAATCATCCGTAATGGACGTTGGTGCTTTTTATATCCGTTACTCGATTATATCAAAAATGGTTTGTTGACCGCAATCAGAATCCGAAATGCGTTTTTCGGCAGTATCACAGTATTCTTGTGAAATATCAATCCCAAGATATCTCCGCCCTGTTTTTTTGGCTACAACAGTCGTGGTGCCAGCGCCGTTAAACGGATCAAGGACAACATCATTTTTGAAGCTAAAGAGTTTGAGCACTCGCTCGACAAGATTTTCGGGGAACATTGCCGGATGCCCAAATTCTTTCATATGGCGTTCTGGCGCAATACTCCATTTTGCCACCACCCAAGACTTGAACTCTTCTGCAGAAATATCGGCATCAACTGTTTTACCTGCTTTTTTCAAATCACCCTTGCAATACACTTCGACAAATTCCCATGTGTACTTTAAATATGGGCTTGCAGGGCTTTTCCAACTACCATAAGAGCACATTTTGCAATTATAGTTATTCTTTTCCCAGAGAATTTCACCCTTCCAAATCATTTTGTTTTCGATAAAGAAGTTGCTGATAATGTGATGGGCAGGGATATAATCAGAATAAAGCGGCTGAACATTAACGACAAACCGTCCCCCATATTTCAAAACGCGGATGCATTCCTTGAAAATCCCAAATAGCATATCATAATACGCATTCCAACTTGCGGTATCATTGTGCGTATCATATTCAAGACCAAAATTGTACGGCGGTGATGTAAAGATAATGTCAATACAATTATCCGGAAGCTTCTTAAGGAGTTCAAGACTATCGGCACAGATGATTTTATTTTCATATTCAAAAGGAAGTTGATTGTTAATTTTGGAGAAGTTGTTATCGTTAGCGTAATAATGCTTGCCGCGGTCTTGTTCTTTTGCCTTACGATTCGTCACTTTACGTTCTGCATTGTAACCAGCAAAATGGCGCTTGCTTCCTCTTAAGCCATAGCTCCCGATTTTATTGACAATTTCAAATGCCACATCTTTCAGAGCGTCGTTTATCCCGAGCGTTGACAAAAACTCGCGGAATTTTACCATATCGAGTTGGCACAGGTGAATGGTTAGCGATCCATCTTCGATGCTCATGAAAGCATCCGTTTTGGGGAAAGCGGAGTTAAACGCATCTTTCAATTGCTCGCATTCTTCATTATCATACAAAGAAACATTAAGTATTTCATCACGATATTCAGCCATTTTCTTTTACCTCGTCATTGCTATCAGGTTTTTTGTTGCAGATTTTCATAATAATAGACTGTGTTGTTGAATCAAAATAAAATGAGAATTCCGTCTTCCCGGGAATCGCCTGAAGATTGTTGATCACAGATTTAGGAAGGCGAATTCTCATATCAGATTGCAGCGTGTAAGAATCCAAATAAACAGGTGTGTTATTCATGGTCTGCTCCTTTCGGGATTATTTCAGGACTATTTTAGCACAGATTCAGTCTGAAATCAAGCCGTTTATCCCAATTTTTGAAGATAGTTGAAAGATGATCGCAAAGAACAGACTTATCAATGGTGTGCTTTTTGCGTTTCTTAGATTGGTTGGTGTACTTTTAGGCGCTCTTACACAAAAAGAAAAAGTCGCCGAGGCGGCTTTTTCTTTTTGTACTCTTCACTCTTCTCTCTTCGTTCTTCTCTCTTCTCTCCGTTCTCCCCCGCGACTTTTTCCAGTGAAGAGAGAAGAGAGAAAAGAGAAGAGAATCGGCAGCTTTGCTCCGCAAAGCACTTTTTCATAAGTCCGAATCTATCTGCCAGACGCCGAAACCGCGCGCGCCGCGTATGATTTGCGCATAGCGCGCTTTTTTGGTAAAATGGGTTTGTCAAACAAGGAGGATACGGACGTGATCGACTGGAAAAACGCGCGCGTTTTCGGCAAGCGCGAAGCGCATGCTTTGGTGATCCGGATCGTGGACGAGGACGAAATACGGCGATCGGAAAACGAATACGAAGCGGCGCGCACGCTTTCGGGCGAAACGGAGTTTTGCCTTGCCGCGATCCGAACCACCGACTGGAACCGGGATCTTGCGCCGTGGACCATGGCGCCCGTGTTCGGCTCCGTTCCCTTCGGCGACGGCGCGGCGCGCACCCTGTCGGACTTGACGCAAGGCTTTTTGCCGGAGTTTGCACGCGCCTGTCCGAACCCGGATCGGCGAGTCTATCTCTGCGGCTATTCGCTTTCGGGGCTCTTTGCGCTCTGGGCGTCCTTTGAGAGCGGCGCGTTTTCAGGCGTTGCCGCCGTTTCCCCCTCGCTGTGGTACCGGGACTGGATCGATTATGCGAAAACGCATCAAATCCGTACAAACGCAGTCTATTTAAGCCTCGGCGACCGCGAGGAGCACGCGAAAAACAAGACCCTTGCCGCAGTCGGCGAGTGCGTGAGGACGCAGTACCGGCTCTTATCGGAACAAAAGATCCCAACGGTTTTGGAAATGAATCCGGGCAATCATTTTACGGACAGCGACAAACGCTGCGCGAAAGGGATCGCGTGGCTCTTACAAAACTAACGGGGCACGGAGGAAAACGAAATGAAAAAAACGTGTTTGTTTTTGGCGTTTTGCCTGATCGTCCTTGTCGTTTCCGCTTGCGCGAAAACGCAAACGGAAACCTATGTAACGGAAGAAATCGAGGGCAACGTGCACGCCTATTCGCGCTTGAGCGACGGCACCTGGTTTTGCGAGGGACAGAACTACCGCTATCGCCTGGAGATCTCGGGCACGCTGCCAAACGCGACGCGCGGGATCACCTTCGTTTATTTGAGCAATCTCAAAGAGATCAGTTTCGAGCGGGCTTGGAAAGCCGCCGGGCTTTCGAGTTTCACGGGCGACTATTTCCGGCCGGAAGAAGCGATCCTCGTGGAATGGCGGGCGGATTGACGACCGATTCCGGCGGCGCGCCGCTTTTGATTTGAAAAACGAAACCGACCGTGCTATACTGAACGCACGAACGGAGGGCAAAACGGATGAAAACCGCTCTGGTGACCGGCGCGTCCGGCGGCATGGGCTCCGCGACGGTGCGCGCGCTGATCCGATCCGGCTACACGGTATACGGATTGGACTTTGCAGACGCAAAGCCTTGCGAGGGCTTAACGTTTTTGAAAACCGACTTAAGGGATCGCGAATCGGTCGAGCGCGCCTTTGAAACGCTCCGAGCGCAAGGGGTACAATTCGACTGCATCGTCCACATGGCGGGTATCTACGACCTAAACTCCTTAATCGAGCTTTCCGAAGAGGACCTTACGCGCATTTTTCAGATCAATCTGTTCGGCGTATATCGCGTAAACAAGACCTTTTTGCCGCTTTTACGCGATCACGCCCGCATCCTGATCACAACAAGCGAACTGGCGCCGCTCGATCCCCTGCCCTTTACCGGGATCTACGCGATCACCAAGGCCGCCTTGGAAAAATACGCCTTTTCGCTGCGCATGGAGCTGCAGCTGCTCGGGCATTCCGTGATCGTTCTGCGGCCGGGCGCGGTCGATACGGGGCTATTGAACGTATCCGAAAAACGGCTGGACGCCTTTACGGAAAACACGCGCCTGTATCGCGTTTCCGCCGCGCGCTTTCATAAAATCGTTTCGCGCGTGGAATCGCGCAAGGTAAAGCCGGAATCAATCGCGAGCCTGGCGCTCAAAGCCCTGTCCGCCAAACGCCCGAAATATGTTTATCAGAAAAACCGCAATCCCGGTCTTTTATGCTTAAACGCCCTGCCGGACAGGATGCAAAACGCGATCATCCGGCGCTTATTGCGAGTAAACGAAACGGAGCAATCATCGTGAATATCCTCGACTATTTAGACTGGCGCGGCGATTTGAGCTTTTCGTTAAGCCCCTTCAATGAGGTGGACAACCTGATCTTCTCCACGCTTGCGTATCTGAAATTAGACGGGATCGTCGGCTTTTCCGACCGCAAAAAGCACACCTTGAAAAGCGTTCTTTGCGCCTATCTCGATGCCGGCGTCGATCAATCGCACCTGTCGAACGATCCCCTGCCGCTGCTGCAAAAATGCGCGCAGAGCCGCCGCTACGATAACGTGCGCGTGCGCTGGTACGAAAACCAGGTCGATGAAGCGCGGCAGATCCAGTTTGCCGCCGTGACCTTTTTGACCGACGCCTTCGCCTGCGTGGCGTTCCGCGGCACGGACAACACGCTGGTCGGCTGGCGCGAGGACTGCAATTTCAGCTTCCTCGCCCACACGCCCGGACAGCGGGAAGCGGCGAAATACCTGGACCGGGTCGCGCAGAAGACCGCGCTCCCGATCATAGTCTGCGGGCATTCCAAGGGCGGAAATTTCGCGGTCTATGCCGCGGCGTTCTGCGCAAGCGCGGTCCAAGAAGCGCGCATCCTCGCCGTCTATTCCAACGACGGGCCCGGCTTCAATTCCGAGATCGCCGAAAGCCGCGAGTACCGCTCGATTTTGAAAAAGACCGAAAAGATCATCCCGGACTCCTCGCTCGTGGGGATCCTGTTATCGAGCAAGGTGCGCCGCCGCGTGATCCAAAGCAGCGCCAAGGGCATGATGCAGCACAATCCCTATACCTGGGAGGTGCTCGGATGCCGCTTTTTGGAAGCCGACGAGCGCACGAGCACGAGCGTGGTCCTGGATCACGCGCTTGCCAAATGGACGGATTCCATGTCCAACGCCGATAAACAGCTTTTGGTCAATTCGATCTTCGACGCGCTCGAAGAAACCGGAATGCACACCTTCCACGAGATCTCCACGCAAAAATGGACCGCCTATAACGCGATCATAAAAGCCGTGGCAAAGATCGCCCCGGAGGATCGCAGCGAATTGGTCGCGCTGTTGCGCAAACTCTTTTCCGCGGGCAAGGACGCCCTGAAAGACGAAACGGATAAACGGCTGGAAAAACTGCAGCGCGAAACGAAACGAAAAGAGCCGACGGAAAAGGTATAGCCCGTCGGATCCAGAGAAAAGCGCCGCCGGAAATCCGGCGGCGCTTTTGATTCAAAATTCAGTTTTGCGTATAAAAGGAAAGGTCGAGACGCGCGTTTTCCGTGATCGCGAAAGCGCCGGAGGGGTCGGCTTCGACCGTGACGACACACAGCCGCGGCTCTTCTGCTTCTTCCGTTTCCAAAAGCAGGCGATAGGCGGTGTTATCTTCGCGCGAGGACAGCGTTGCGATCGCGCAGTATTCAAATCCGCCGTTTGCGGCAAAGGCTTTTTGGAGCGCGTCCTCGCTCTCTTTTGTCAAAACGCCCTCGTACTGCGGGCGCTTGATCTGCCAGGCGCCGACCGCGGGACTTTCTTGCGGCACAAGCGGAGTCGTGCGGGTCGCCGACGGATCCAGGGGCGAAAGACGGGTAACGGACGCGTTTCCCGCAAGATCCTCATAGACCGTTACGATCCAAAAAGAGATCGGCAAAGAAGCGCCCGTTTCCGTCTTGCCGGAGCCCTGGCAGAGATACGCGCGGTTGGTACCCGCAACGATCTGATTTGCGATAAGCGCGACGGGGCGGTACTCGAAATCGGGATCGAATTCCAGCATCGCGCCGAGCAAAAGCCCCGCTTCCGCGTCGGTCAGCGTGGAGGAAAACTCGGTGTTGAGGACCCACCCGTCGGAAAGCTCGACGGGCGCGCTTTGTATTTCGGCTTCCGCTTCCGGCGCCGGTTCCGGCGTTCTTTCCGGAAGCCGGCTCACGCAGGAAGACAGCGCAAGCCCCGAAAGCAAAACGGCAAAAAGCAAGGAAATCACGCGCAATCTTTTGACTTTCATCATACGGATCCTTTCAAAGCGTTTTTCCAGGTTAGTATGCAGAAAATTGAAGCTTTTGTCAAGCTCTCCCGGTCGCGTTCGACAAAAAAGCGTTGTTTTTTCCGCAAAAACGCGGTATAATGAAATACATAATCCAACGATCCTCTGGAAAGGAGACATCACTATGAAACGCAATTTGGGTGCGATCCCCGCCGTCTATCCGATGCCGGTACTGATCATCGCCGCCTACGGGGAGGACGGCAAGATCGAGCTGATGAACGCCGCGTGGGGCACCGCCTGCGAAATGGACAAGCTTGCTTTATTTATCAGCAAGGGACATAAAACGACGCAAAGCATCCTGAAAACGGGCGCGTTTTCCGTCAGCATCGCCGACCGCGAACACATGGCGGCCGCCGATTACGTCGGGATCGCCACCGGCAACAAAACGCCGGACAAATTCGCCCGCACGGGACTGACCGCGTCCAAAAGCGCCTTCGTGAACGCGCCCGTGTTCGAGGAATTCCCCGTGGTCATGGAATGCACGCTCGACCGCACGATCGACGAGGACGGAATGTTCTGCGTGATCGGCAAGATCGTCAACGCCGCCGCGGAGGAACGCACCCTCGGCGAGGACGGCAACGTGGATCCCGAAAAGCTGGACGCGATCCTGTTCGATACCTTCCGCCGCGGCTATCACGTGATCGGCACGCGCGTGGGCAAGGCGTGGAACGCGGGCAAACCGCTGATCGGAGACTGAACCGGAATTTCTCTTTTGGATCGGCGGGCGCTTTCAGCGCCCGTCTTTTTTTATTTTCCGATCGGAAAATACTTCTTGCCACGCGGGGCGCTTTGTAGTATAATAGATTAAATTATTATTCGACTCAAAGGAACGACCGTTTTATGGCAGAAATCAAACCCTTTCGCGCGCTGCGTTTTACGAAGAAAGCGGGAGATCCCGCTTCCCTGCTTTGCCCGCCCTACGATATCGTATCCGAGCCGGAGCGGCGCGCGCTGTTAGAGAAAAACCCCTACAATATCATCCGTTTGGAGCTGCCGCGGGAAGGCGCGGATCCTTATCAAACCGCCGCGCGCACGATGGAAAACTGGATCCGGGACGGGATCTTGCGCGAGGATGATGAGGATTCGATCTACGTTTACGAAGAGGAATTTTCCGTATCGGGCGAACTCAAGCGCATCCGCGGCCTGGTCGCGCTGTTAAAGCTCGAGGAATTTGAAAAAGGCGTCGTTTTGCCCCACGAGAACACGCTTTCCAAGGCGAAAGCCGACCGCTTTGCCTTGATGGACGCCTGCCACGCGAATTTCAGTCTGATCTACGGGCTCTTTTCCGATCCCGAAAAGCACGCAAGAGAAACGATCGACCGCATGGCGAGCTGCGCGCCGGAAAACGATCTGATCGGCTCCGACGGCATCCGCCACCGCCTCTGGAGAAGCACCGAAAAAGACCTGATCGACTCCCTTGCCGCCGCACTACGCGACAAGCAGATCTTCATCGCGGACGGGCATCACCGCTACGAGACCGCGCTCAATTACCGCAATTATCTCGCGTCCAAAGGGCTGATCCGCAGCCCGCACGACAAAGCGAATTACGTAATGGCGTATCTAATCGATCTGGACGACCCGGGGCTTGTGGTCTTCCCCACTCACCGCGTCGTGCACGATCTGGAGCGCTTTGACAAGGAAGAGTTGCTGATGCGCGCGAGCGCCTGGTTTACCGTGACGGAATACCCCGACCGCAAAAACGCAAAAGCGGTACTTGCCGAACACGCAGATGAAGTTGCCTTTGCGCTTTGCACGAACAAAACGGGCTTTACGCTTTTGGTGTTGAACGACCGCAGCGCGCTCAACGCGGCGCTGCCGGATAAAAGCTCCGCCTACCGGGAATTGGACGTGAGCGCCCTGCACACGCTGATCCTAAACGGCATCTTAAAGATCGACGACGCCAATATGGCAAACGGAGTCAACCTGCTTTACACCCGAAAGATCGACGAGGCCTTCGCGCTTGTCGATCAGGGCAAGGCAAACTGCGCGTTTTTGCTCAACCCGACGAAGATCCCGCAGATCCGCTCCGTTGCCGACGCCGGCGACAAGATGCCCCAAAAATCCACGTATTTCTATCCGAAGCTCATCACCGGGCTTACGATGAACAAACTGTTTTAAGGAAACGATCATGGCACGGGAATTACAAAAAACTTACGACCCTAAAGACTTTGAGGAAGCGCTTTACCAAAAGTGGCTGGAAGCGGATTGCTTTTCGCCGAAAAGCTCGGCCAAGGGCACCTTTTCCGTGGTGATCCCGCCGCCGAACGTGACGGGGCAATTACATATCGGTCACGCCCTCAACCACACGACGCAGGACATTCTGGTGCGCTTCAAGCGGATGCAGGGCTATGAAACGCTCTGGCTGCCCGGCACGGATCACGCGGGCATCGCGACCCAGATCCGCGTGGAACAGGATCTCAGAGAAAACGAGCACAAAAGCCGCCACGATCTCGGCCGCGAAAAATTCGTAAAGCGCGTCTGGGACTGGAAAGCGACCTACGGCGCGAAGATCCTCGAGCAAACCAAAAAGCTCGGCTCTTCCTGTGATTTTTCGCGTCTGCGTTTCACGATGGACGAGGGGCTTTCCCGCGCCGTGCGCAAGACCTTCGTGGACTACTATCAGAAAGGGCTCGTTTATCAGGGCTACCGCATCACCAACTGGTGTCCGCATTGCGTGACCGCGCTTGCCGATACCGAGGTGGAGCACAAGGATCTGGAGGGCGCGTTCTGGGATATCAAGTATCCCGTCAAGGAGGGCGGTTTTATCACGATCGCCACCACGCGCCCCGAAACGCTACTCGGCGATACCGCCGTCGCGGTGCACCCGGACGACGAACGGTACAAGGATCTGGTCGGCAAAACGGTGCTGTTGCCGCTGACGGATCGCGAGATCCCCGTGATCGCGGACGAATACGTGGATATGGAATTCGGTACCGGCGTGGTGAAGATCACCCCCTGCCACGACCCGAACGACTTTGAGGTGGGTCTGCGGCACGACCTTGCGCAGATCTGCATTTTCGACGATCACGCCCGCGTGAACGAAAACGGCGGCCGCTATCAAGGCATGGATCGCTTTGAAGCGCGCAAAGCGGTGCTCGCCGACTTGAAAGAGCTCGGTCTATTGGTCGGCGAACGCAAGCACACGCACGCCGTCGGGCATTGTTACCGCTGCGGCACCATAATCGAGCCGCTTGCCTCCAAGCAATGGTTCGTGAAAATGAAGCCGCTCGCCGAGCCCGCGATCGAGGCGGTCAAGACCGGAAAAGTGCGCTTTGTGCCGGAGCATTTTGAAAAGATCTATCTCAACTGGATGGAGAATATCCACGATTGGTGCATTTCCCGGCAGCTTTGGTGGGGTCACCGCATCCCCGCGTTTTATTGCGACGCCTGCGGCAAAACGACCGTGAGCGAAACGGATCTGACCGTTTGTCCGCATTGCGGCGGCGCGGTGCATCAGGACGAGGACGTGCTGGACACCTGGTTTTCCTCCGCGCTGTGGCCCTTTTCCACGCTCGGCTGGCCGGATCAGACCGCGGACTATCAAAAATACTATCCCACGAGCGTGCTCGTGACCGCCTACGACATCATCACCTTCTGGGTCTCGAAAATGATCTTTTCGGGCTTGGCCTTGACCGGTCAGGTGCCCTTCCCGACCGTATTCATCCACGGACTCGTGCGCGACGCGCAGGGCAGAAAAATGTCGAAATCTCTGGGAAACGGCGTCGATCCTCTGGAAGTGGTGGAAGCCTACGGCGCGGATGCGCTGCGCTTTACCCTTGCCACCGGCTCCACGCCCGGAAACGATCTGCGTTTTTCCATGGACCGCGTGGAAGCAAGCCGCAACTTTGCAAACAAGCTCTGGAACGCGAGTCGATTCGTTTTGATGAATGCAAACGAAAGCGTCGGAGAAGATCCGCTCTGCGAGGCGCTCGGCGCGGAGGACAAGTGGATCTTGTGCGAGTATCAAAGACTGATCCGCGAGGTCACGACGAATCTGGAGCACTACGAGATCGGCGTGGCGCTCTCCAAGCTTTACGATTTCATCTGGGACGTGTACTGCGACTGGTATATCGAACTGTGCAAGCCGAGATTGAATGAAAAAGGCACGCCGCAGAACCGCGCGGCGCTCTCCACGCTGCTCTACGTTTTGCGCGGCACGCTGAAATTACTGCACCCGATCATGCCGTTCATCACCGAGGAGATCTATCAGAAGCTGCCGCACGCAAGCGGCTTCATCATGACCTCCGACTGGCCGCAGGCGGACGAACGATTCGATTTTGAACGCGAAATGCGCGCCATGGAAGAAGTGATCGACGTGATCCGCGCCGTGCGCCGCATCCGCGCGGAAAAGAACGTTCCGCCCAAGGTGAAAGCGCCGCTCTATCTGAAAACGGACGATCCGGACGCGTTTTCGCAAAGCGAGCCGTATTTCATCCGGCTTGCCGGGGCAAGCGAGCTTGCGTTCGTCACCAAAGCCCCCGAGGGCTGTATCGCCGCCGCCACGAACGCCGCCACCGCTTTCCTGCGGCTGTCGGATCTCGTGGATACCGAGGCGGAAAAAGCGCGTTTGAGCGCGGAATGCGAGAATCTGGAAAAACAGATCGCCATCACGGAAAAGAAACTGGAAAACCGGGACTTCGTTTCCCGCGCGCCGGAGGCGGTCGTGAACAAGGAACGGGAAAAATTGGAGCGTTACCGCGCGGCGCTTGCAAACTCGCGCGCGGCGCTCGCCGCACTCTGAAAGGAGAACACCATGGCAAAGCCGAAGATCACCTTAAATCCCGATGAAGAAGTCGTCAAGACCATCCGGGAAGGATTGGCGCGCACCGGCGGTTATTGCCCCTGCCGCACCAAACGCACGCCCGAATACAAGTGTATGTGCGAAGAATTCAGAGCCCAGATCGCAGACCCCGATTACGAGGGCTTCTGCCATTGTATGCTCTACTACAAGCACAAGGCGGAAGAATAAAACAGAATGCTGACAAGCGATTTTCACGGTCTCTCCCTCTCGCGGCTCGGCTTCGGCACCATGCGCCTGCCGCAGACCGCGGACGGCAAGATCGACGAGGACGCCGTCTTTGAGATGGTGGACTACGCGCTGTCGCACGGCGTCAATTATTTCGATACCGCCTATCCCTATCACGACGGGACAAGCGAGGTGGTGATCGGCCGCGCGCTCAAGCGGCACGACCGGAACCGCTTTTATCTTGCCGATAAATTCCCCGGCCACCAGATTTCCTCCGATCACACGCCCGCCCCGCTGTTTGAGCGGCAGCTGCAAAAATGCGGCGTGGACTATTTTGACTTTTACCTCTTGCACAACGTGTGCGAGAACTCGATCAAGACCTATACCGACCGCCGCTGGAAGATCCTCGATTACCTGTTGGAGCAGAAATCGCTCGGCCGCATCCGGCATCTCGGGTTTTCCTCGCACGGCAGACCGGACAATCTGCGCTGTTTTCTGGAACTTTACGGCAAGCACATGGAGTTTTGCCAGATCCAGCTCAACTATCTCGACTGGACTCTGCAGGACGCGAAGAAAAAATGCGAGATCCTGCAGGAATACGAGATCCCCGTCTGGGTCATGGAGCCTGTGCGCGGCGGCAGACTCGTGCGCCTGAACGAAACGGAATCCGCGCGTTTTGCAAAGCTCTGCCCCGGCCACACGCCGGCGGAAGCCGCGTTTTCGTATCTGATCGGTATGGAAAACGTGAAAATGATCTTGAGCGGGATGTCAAGTATCGACCAAATGCGCGACAACGTGCGCATCTTTTCCGAATACCGACCCCTGACTGAAACGGAAACGGCGCATCTTTACGAGCTTGCCGAGGCGATGAAGGGCGCGCTTCCCTGTACCGCCTGCCGGTATTGCACGGAGACCTGCCCGCAGAAGCTCAATATCCCGATGCTTATTTCCGCCTATAACGACGCGCGCTTTGCCGCGAATTTCACCGTGAGTATGCAATTGGACGCCCTGCCGGAGGAAAAACTCCCGAGCGCCTGCATCGGCTGCGGGCTATGCTTGAAGCAATGCCCGCAAAAGATCGATATTCCCGCCGCCATGCGCGCTTTTTCCGAGCTGATCCCGAAGCTGCCGAACTGGGCGGCGATCTGCAAAGCGCGCGAGGAAGCGCAAAAAAAGATCCCGTAAACGAAATATACGAAAAACCGCAAGCCGAAGGCTTGCGGTTTTTTTATTGGCTCCGGGGCGTATTCAACGATCTTTTCGGAAATTTACCGGCTCGTGCGGCAACAGCTCCGCCTGATCTTCGATCACAAAGTCCGGCGTAAAGAACGAATCCCGGCGTTCGGCTTCTTCGGAATCCTCTTCGAAAACGCTATGATACTTAACGATCTCATCCTCATTATAGAGTTCCGGATCCGGTTTTTCCTGATTCTGCACGCCGTCCAGATACTTCAGATAAGTTTCGTCCTTGTGGATCTGTTCCAGAGCCTCTTCGGGCTCCAGAGCCGGATCGACGGCAAGCGGAAACATATAGATCCCCACGCTCTCGGTATAAAGTCCTCCGATTTTAGGCGCGCCGAGCAATAGGAGCCAATAGGTCCCGATTTCCGGATAATAGTCCTGCGCATCCCAGAGCAAGCCGCCCGTTAGCTCTTCGTTGATCCCGCCGGCTTTCACGATCGGAAGCGCCCCCAAGATCAGGTTGCCCTTCATATTTTCCAGATTTTCCACCTGCATCAGGGTGCCGAGGCGCCAACGAAACTCCTCTCTGGAGTCCAGATAGATCCCGCCGAGATAATCCGTCACGCGCGCAACGATCACGTAAGACTTCGTGTAACATATATTCCGCGGAACGGAAACGTACGACACATAAGATGAGGCCGAGGCGCTTGAAAGCACGATTTTTTCACGGTCCGTTTCTTCCGGCTTGGGATCTTGCGGTGCCGTTACCTCCGGCGTTTGTTCCGAAGGATCCGCCGGGGTTTCCTGCTCCGGATCCGGGCCCGGGGTTTTAACCGTCTGACAAGCGCAGAAGAGCACGCAAATCAGCAGCACAAAAGAGATCATTTGGATCCATCGCAATTTGGAGTTCATTCACACCCCCTCCTTTCGATCGAAAAAAAAAAAAAATGCAGTAATATGAAAACGCCATATCTTCATTCTAAACGGGTCTGCTTGCAACACGTCTAAAACAAAGTGGTTTTCTATTACTGCTAAATTAATTCTATTCCGCTTATACTAATCAGTCAAGTGTTTTTCAGTAATTCTACATAATCCCCAATAATATATCGAGGATAATTATGCAATATTAACAAAATCCTCACACTTCTCTTTTTGCCCGCAGGCGTTTTCTGCGGCGGCGCAGGAAAAACAGATGCAGGGCGCGGC
>CADBPF010000004.1 GCA_902796545.1 uncultured Ruminococcus sp.
CTATAAAAAAACAAAAAGCAACCTCAAACCGATCGCTTGATCTGTCATTGCCGGTCAGGATCCCGGAACGGTAAACTGCGGGCAAAACGAATCAAAGGAGGAAGGCAATGGCAAAACGATCCCCGGCGCTCACGGAGGACTTCCGGCTCTTCGAGGAGGGGCGCGACTACAATCGCAAGATCGGCTTATACGAGAACGTGAACCGCAACGAGCGTTTCTACCGCGGCGATCAATGGCACGGGGTAAACGCCGGCGGTCTGCCCACGCCGGTCTTCAACGTTTTCAAGCGTGTGATCAACTATTTCACCTCCACGCTGATGAGTCAGAAGATCCGCCTGAAATTCACCGCGGACGGCGCGGAGGCGTTGTTTTCCGCAAAACAGCGCAAGGAGCTGGAACGCGCTTGCGAACTCATCTCGAACTTTGCAAACTACCGTTTGGATAAAGACCACGTCGGCGCGCTGTTGTCCGACGCGATCTTGGACGCCGCGCTCACGGGAGACGCGGTCGCCTACGTGTACTGGGATCCGAACAAGCGCTCCTCGCAAGGCTACTCCGGCGATTTCGTGACGGAGATCCTGGACACGACCTCGGTCTTTTTCGGGGACGTGAACACCCCGAACGTTTCCGAACAGCCCTATATCCTGCTCTCGTCCAGAGAGCTGGTGAGCAAGCTGCGGGAAGAAGCCGCCGCAAGCGGGGTCGGGCGCGACGAGATCGAACGGATCGTACCGGACGACGACACGAATCTCGGCACGGGCGATCTTTCCCAAACGGAGCTGACGCACACGAAAGCGACCTGCGTGATCAAGCTTTTCAAAAAGGACGGGCACGTGCATTACCGCAAAAGCACCGCGGGCGCGGTGATCTGTCCGGAGCGCGACACGGGGCTTTCCGAATACCCGGTGGCGCTGATGAACTGGGAAAAGGTCAAAAACTCCTACCACGGGCAGGCGGTCGGCACGGGACTGTGCGAAAACCAGCTTTACATCAACAAGGCCTTCGCCATGGTGATGAAGCACATGATGGATCTTTCGTTTTCCAAGGTCATTTACAATTCCGATCTGATCGACGAATGGACCGGCGAGGTGGGCGAGGCGATCGCGGTGAACGGCCCGGTGGAAAACGCCGCGCTGCGCCTGGAGCCGGGCACGATGCAGACCGGGTATCTGGACGTGATCAACCTGACCCTCAACCTGACCAAAGAGCTGATGGGCGCGACCAACGCGGCGCTCGGCGAGGTGCGTCCGGACAACACGAGCGCGATCATCGCCCTGCAGCAGTCCAGCGCCCTGCCGCTGGAAAACCAGAAGCGGGCGCTGTATCGCTTCGTGGAGCAGATCGGGATGATCTGGCTCGATTTCATCCTGCACTACTACGACGCGTCCCGCGTGATGCTGTACCGCACCGCCGACACCCTTTTGGGCGGCACGCTGCCGGACGAGGCGTTCAAAAACGTCTTCTTCTCCTGCGCGGCGGTCTCCGGCGGCGGCTCTTACTGGAGCGAGCTTGCCACCGTGGTCACGCTGGACAACCTCTTGAACGCGGGCCATATCACGCTCGAACAGTATCTGGATCGTCTGCCGGACGGCTACCTCCCCAAAAAGAGCGAGCTGTTAAGCGAAATAAACGAAGAAAAAGGAGAACAACATGGACCAGTTGAAGCAAGCCAAAGCGCCGGATAACTCCGCGGCGGCACCCGTCGCGGAAGGCGCGAACGGCGCGCCCGAAGAAGAAACGGCGATTTCGGACCCGAAAGAAAAAATGAAAGCCGATATCGCGCTTCTCAAAGACCTCTTCCCGGCGCTGACCGCCGAGGAGATCCCGGACGAGGTCTGGGAAGACGTGAAAAACGGACAGAGCCTTGCCGCCTCGTACGCGCTGTACTTTCTCAAAACCGTGAAGGAACAGGAACGCATCGAGAAGCTCAACGCGGAAAACGAGAAAAAGGCTTCCCCGCGCGTGAACAACGACCCGGCGGAAGAAAACTATTACAGCTATGAAACCGTGAAAAACATGAGTCCCGCCGAAGTGCGCAAGCACTACGCCGAGATCTTGGACAGCATGGACAGCTGGAACTGACGAAAGGAGATCTTTATGGCAATTTCCAATTTTATCCCCACTCTCTGGAGCGAAACGCTGTACGAGGAACTGAAAAAGAACTACGTCGGCGTGAAGCTCTGCAACCGTGAATTCGAGGGCGAGATCCGCGGCGAGGGCGACCGCGTGAAGATCGCGGGCGTCGGCCCGGTGACCGTGTTCAACTATCAGAAAAACACGGATATGCCCGCCCCGGAGGTGCTCTCCGATACCGAACGCACGCTCGTGATCGATCAGGCCAAGGGCTTCAATTTCTGCATCGACAGCATCGATCTTGCGCAGTCCAAGAAAACCCTGATGCAGGCGGCGATGAAGGAAGCCTCCGACGCGCTCGCCGACGTTGCCGATCAGTACGTGTATTCCCTGACCGACAACGCCGTGGAGGTCCTGGAAAACAACGCCGTGACCGCCGAATCCATCCTCGGGACCATCTCCGACGCCCGCAGAAAACTGATGGAAGCAAACGTGCCGAACTCCGCGAAGATTTCGCTGGAAGTCTCTCCCGCGATCGAGCAGAAGCTCGTGCTTGCCAAAGTCCTGCGCTCCACGGACAACGCCGCCGACCTTTCCCGCGGCTATATCGGCTCCCTGATGGGCTTTGACATTTACGTGACCAACAACATCCGCGCAAACGAAAGCGGCGTGTATCGCTGTATCGCCCGCACCGGACGCGCGATCGCCTTTGCCGAACAGCTCGGCCGCGTGAAAGCCTACGAGCCGGAGCTGCGCCACGGCGACGCGGTCAAGGGTCTGCATCTCTACGGCGCGAAGATCGTGTACCCGAAGGAAATGGTCTTTTTGGACCTGAAACCGGTCGTAGAACAGGATCAGCCCTGAATTTAGGCCATGACGGGAAAAGACGTCTATTACAAGGCGCTGAGCTTACTCAACGAACACGAAGCGCCGGGAGAAGCGCAATACGACACGGAATCGTTTGAACGCGCCGCGCCGGAGATGATCAACGTGCTGACCGTGATGCTCGACGATCTGGACCTGCACGTCAAGCACCGCAGTTTCCACGAGGCAACCGACGAACCCAAACAGATCCATTCGCTTTCCGAACCCATCTATCTGCACCCCGCGATCTGTGCGTCCGTTTTGCCCCTGGGACTCGCCTTTTTCCTGATCGCCGAGGAAAACAGCGCACGCGCGAGCCTGTTTTTCAAGCTCTATCAATCGGAAAAAGAGGCTCTGTACCGGAAATACCGCACCGTGCGCCGGCACAAGATCCGATCCGTTTTTCAATAAGCTCCGACTCATCGGGGCCGTCAGGCGGCGGGGACAGAGGATCCCCGCCGCCGGAAAGGCAAAGCTACCTATGGCACACGACTTTACGCTGACGATCGACCGCTTTTGCGGACTGCAGACCGGAACGGCCTCCGGCGCGCCCGTGAAAAACGGCGCAAGCGGCAAGATGAAAAATTTCAAGATCACCCCGGAGGGGCATCTGACGCTGCGAAACGGCTATTCCGTTTTACAGCACTCGTCCGGCCGCGTGCGCCTGCTCTGGCACGGAACGCTGCGCGAGGAAAAGCTCTATCTTGCGCTGATCGGCACCGAGCTCTACGCTTCCCGCGACGGCTATCAGACGATCCGGAGGGTCGGCACGATCGAGGATACGCCGCACCACGGCGTTTGCCCGATCGAGTTTTGCGAAAACCTCTACCTCTTGACGGGCGAGGAGATCTACTGCTTTGACGGGCTCAATCTCTTAACGATCCCTCCCTATCGCC
The DNA here is from genome assembly GCA_902796545.1 of uncultured Ruminococcus sp. GTDB lineage: Bacteria > Bacillota > Clostridia > Oscillospirales > SIG627 > RUG14179. Next base: position 3,834 of record CADBPF010000004.1, read on the forward strand.
CGCTCGTGCGCATCGGGACGCCGCCCTCGGGCGGCGGAGTGCCCTTTGAGGACGCGAATTTCTTATCCGCCGCGATGCGGCAAAGCTTCTCCCCGGACGGGGAAAGCCGCACCTTTCAATTGGCGGCGGATCGCCTGCGCACGATCGATTTCGTGCGCGTCGGCACGCGCACCGTGCCGCCGAGCGAGTATCAGACCGACCGGATGTCGGGCACCGTGACCTTTCAGGTTGCCCCCGAGGCGGGCACGGACACGGTGGAGATCGGGTTTTGCGGCTTTGAAGACCAAAAAGAGCGCATCCTGCGCTGCAGAGCGGGGATCGCCTACGGCGGGAAAAACGAAAGCCGCGTGTTCCTCTACGGCGATCCGGAGCATCCGAACACCCGATACTATTCCGGACTCGTGGACGGGGCGCCGAGCTTTACCTATTTCCCGGAGAGCAACTATTCGCTCGTCGGCGGCGGCGAGCCGATCACCTCGATTATCCGGCACTACGACCGGCAGCTGATCTTCACGCAGAACAGCACCTATTATTCCTATCCGGAAACGGCGACCGACGAGACCGGGAAAGAATACCTGTCCTTCCCCGTATATACGCTTTCCGCGCTCAAAGGCAACACGGTGTTCGGGCTGGATACGCTCTTAAACAACCGCCCGCTTTCCGTGATGCCCGACGGACTGTATCTCTGGAACAGTACCTCGGTGCGCGACGAGCGAAACGCCGTGTGCTGTTCCGAGGCGATCGCAAGCGAGCTGATCCGACGCGATCTTTCGCACGCGCTGTATTTCAACCGGAGGTCGCAGCATGAACTATTCGTTACTTTTGAAAATGAGATCTACGTTTATCATTACGGTCTTGACCTGTTTTATTATTACGACGGCGTCGCGGCTACCGCTTTTTTAGAGGACGACCAGAACCGCCTGTTCTTCGGCACCGCGGACGGGAAGCTCTGTATCGTCGGCGGCTATACGGACGAGGAAAAGCCGATCGAGGCGTTCTGGGAGTCCGGATGCCTGTATTGCGGCGATTTCGCCCACTCGAAAAACCTCCATTTCATCACCGTGGGCGCGGACGCGGAACAGGTTTCGCCCCTGCATTTGGAATGGAGCGCGGACAACGTGGTCTTCCCCTTAATCAGCAAATACGGCTTCAAGCGCTTCGGCGAACGCCTGTTTTCGTTCCGGGATCTGGACTTTACGAACTTTTTGTTCTCGACCGCGCGCAAGCAGAAAAGCTTTACCCGCCGCACGCCGGTCAGACGCTTCCGCTATCTCAAGCTCCGCATCACCCACCCCGCGCAGGCCTCGCCGATCACGGTATTCTTTTTACAGCTGCGCGGGAAGATCAACGACCAAACGATTTAAGGAGACGCAAAAATTATGGCTTTTTCCCCTCTTGAACAGGCGCTGGATTACGTGGAGCAGCTCCCCGACCAGCCCTCGCTTTCCGAAGGCTATTCTCCCGCGGAATTGAAACGGGTCTTTGACCGGGCGGCGCAGGAGATCAAGACCTATCTCAACGAAACCCTGATCGCGCAGTTAGAATCCGCGCTTGCCGGCGCGTCCGGCGCGGAGAGCATCGGCAGCGCCGCCGCAAACGGGATCCCCGCCGGCACGCTCCACGGGCAGATCCTTGCCTTGAAGGCCCTCTACGACACCTTTGACCGCGATTTCCGCGACGCGGTCAGCGGGATCCTGCCGCCCGGCACGATCGCCTTCGACCGGCTCGACGCCGCGACGAGGCAGAAGATCGACGCCGGCGCAAACCGCGACCGCGCCGTTTTCTATCGAAACGTGCCGGGCACTTACACCTTCACCGCGCCGCGGACGGGCACCTATCGCATCCGCCTCTGCGGCGGCGGCGCCGGCGGCACCTACGCCAATCCGTTGATTTTGGACGACAGCCGTCTGACCAACTACGCCGAATACTTCGGCTTCGGCGGCGCGAGCGCAAGCGCGCTGGAAACCTATCTCGATCTGACGCTCGGCGAAAGCTTCCCGCTGACCGTCGGCGCCGGGGCGGCGCCGGCAAGCGGCGGTTTTTCCGTGGACGCGCAAACGCCGATCTCGAGCGCCCAGATCGCGGACTATTTCGAGCGATCGCTCTATTGCAGCACCGGCGGGGCGAGCAGCTTCGGAAGCGCGCAGGATCGCGTGTGCTTTACGTGCCCCGGCGGGAAAACCGACCGCAAAGCAACCCTCCCGACTTTCGGAAACTACGCCGCCTATCCCGTACTCACCCGCGCCGGACGGACGCCGCACGCGTGGGCGGATTTCCTTGCCGAAGGTAACAAAACCGCGTTTTTCTCCGACCCTGCGGGCGAGGACAGCGCGCTCGGCTGCGGCGGCACGACGGACGGACAGACGATCGCCCTCCCCGGTGCGGGCGGCGGCGGAGCCGGCGGAGGCCTTACCTTCTATCAGGGCTTCTTTCGCGCGTCCCACGCGCCGGGCGCGGGCGCAAACGGGCTTGTCATGATCGACTATATCGCATAAAGGAGAAACCATGCTCGAAACCAAGGAATACGCGTCCGAATTGTGGGAAAACCTGTCCCGCGGGCTGGACGCGCTGTATGAAAAGTACCAGTCGCTCACATCCCAGTCGGACACGACTTACCAAAAGCAGATCGACGCGCTTGCGCCCGCGTATCAGAAATTAAAGACCCGCGCCGGAGTCCAGAGCAAGATCGCCCGCGCCAATCTGGATCAGCGCTTCGCGCAAAGCGGGCTTGCCGTATCCGGCGAGTCGAACCAAAGACAGCTTTTGCAGTCCGCCGCGCTCCAAAACGCGCTGACCGATCTCGAGCTGCAGGAGCAAGGCGCGCGAAACGACCTGGAAAGCAAGCGTCTGGACAGCCGCGTCAAACTCGACGCGGAGGCTCACGAAAGCGCCGCAAAGTATATTGCCGAAATGACCGAGTTGTACCAAAAGCAGCTCCAGCAGGACCGCAACCACGCGCTGGAAGCGGAAAAACTGCGTATCCAGGAGGAGCACAACAAGGCGGAAGAGGAATTGAAGCTCAAGCAATACGAATTGCAAAAGCAGCAGCTTCAATTCCAGCAGTCCGTGAAATCCGCCTATTCCTCCGCAAGTTCGTCGAAGAAAACGGCAAGCGCCGCGCCGACCTCAAAAAGCGAGTCCTCGATCCTCGGAGTCGGCGGGAGCAAGCTGATCGGCTCCGGCTCCGGCGGCTATTCGCCCAAATCCGTGACGCCGAAGCAGTTCGTGGAGGCGCTCGTGAAAAGCAGCGACACCAGAAGCCGTTTTCAGGCGCAGCTGCAGGCGGTTTTGCAGAATCCCGACTACGACGTGCAATACCGCCGCGAGATCCTGCTCTATTCCCGCTTGAACGGGTATCTGTAAAGAAA
>CADBPF010000005.1 GCA_902796545.1 uncultured Ruminococcus sp.
AGCGGCTGGGATCCGACGGATCCGGATCCGGAAAATCCCTGGCGCGCGTAAAAACCGCATATCAAAGACCGGCGCTTTTGCTTTTGCAAAAGCGCCGGTCTTTTCGTTTTTTCGTTTTATTCTGCTAAAGAAGCGTATTTTTCAAACCCGTAGGCGATCGCAAAAGGGGTGTGCGCGTCGCTTGCAAGGATCCGTTTCCCGCCTTGATTTCGGAGGATCCGACAGAGTTCCGGGGCGGGATACGGCACGCTCCGATACCCGCGCGAAACGGCGCCGGTGTTGATCTCAAAGGTTTTGCCCGCCGCGATCAGCCGGTCGATCGCGCGCGCCGCCGCCGCCAGATAGCGGGGGTGGCTTTCGTCGAAGAGTTTTCCGCCCTCGTTGAACTTGGCGACCAGGTCGAAATGCCCGATCATAATAATCTCCGGGCGCGCGGCAAATTCGGAAACGAGCGCAAAGTACGCGTCCGCCAAAGCGTAATAATCGCCGTCAAAGTACGTCTTGCAAAGTGCGATGAAACGCTCTTCGCTTTCGTCGATCGGGTGATAGGCGCCGTCAAGATGCAGATAATGCACCGAGCCGATCGCGTAATCGTAATCCGCGGTGCTTTGCGAGGAAAACAGATCCTGCTCCACGCCGCAGAGCACCTCGATGCGCCCGCGGTAGCGCTCTTTCAATTCCGAAAGCACAGAAAGATACTCCGGGATGCGCTCTTTTGGAATACAAAACGAGGGATCGAATTCGGTATAAGAGTGATCGGAGATGCCGATCGCGTCAAGCCCGCGCCCGATCGCGGAGACGACCATTTCCTCCGGCGTCGCCTGACCGTCGCTGAAACAGGTGTGCGTATGCAGATCGCGCATCAGACCATTTTCTCCTGTTTGACTTTGTGATCGATCACGTGGCGCGAGGCGAGTTCCTTGTAAACATCTTCAAGCGAGATGCCCATATCGATCATCAGGACCATGACGTGATAGGCAAGATCGGCGATCTCGTAGATCGTTTCCGCGCGGTCGTCCGCTTTGCCCGCGATGATGACCTCGGTGCTTTCCTCGCCGACTTTCTTTAAGATCTTGTCTCTGCCCTTTTCAAAGAGATAGCTCGTGTAAGAGCCCTCTTTCTTTTCATCCCTTCTGCCCGCGATCAGCCGCATCAGCCCCTCGTAGGAAAACTCGCGGCGCGTATCGCTTTCAAACAGCGGCTCGAAAAAGCAGGAGCTTTCTCCCGTGTGGCAGGCGGGTCCGTCCGGCTCGACGAGGATAGAAAGCGCGTCGTGATCGCAGTCGGCGGTGATGGAAACGACGTGCTGGAAATTGCCGCTCGTTTCACCCTTGAGCCACAGTTTTTGCCGCGAGCGGGAATAAAAACAGCACAGTTCCTTTTCCAGCGTGATGCGCAGGCTTTCCTCATTCATATACGCCAGCGTCAATACGCGCCTGGTGCGCGCGTCCGACACGATCGCGGGGATCAGCCCTTTTTCATCGAATTTCAAGCTTGCGATATCGATCATACTTTACTCCTTTACGATCCGCACGGGGATCTCGTTTTTCTGCATTTCGCGTTTGAGTTCGGCAATACTCACTTCTCCGTAGTGGAAGATCGACGCGGCAAGACCCGCGTCCACCCGGGGCAAGGTCTGAAAAAGCGTGATAAAGTCGCGGATACTGCCCGCCCCGCCGGAGGCGATGACGGGTACGGAGGAAACTTCCGTGACCGCCCGGAGCATTTCCAGATCGAAGCCCCGTTTGACGCCGTCGGTATCGATCGAGTTTAAGACGATCTCGCCCGCGCCGGCGTCGATCCCGCGGCGGATCCAGTCGAGCGCGTCCAGCCCCGTGTCTTCCCTGCCGCCCTTGGCGAACACGCGATATTTGCCGCCGATGCGTTTTGCGTCCACGGACAAGACGACGCATTGATCGCCGTACCGCTTGGCCGCGCGCCCGATCAACGAAGGATCGCGGATCGCGCCGGAATTGACGCTGACCTTATCCGCGCCGCATTTGAGCACGCGGTCAAAATCGTCTAAATCGCGGATGCCGCCGCCGACGGTCAGCGGGATAAACACGTTTTCGGCGGTCTTTCGGAGCACGTCCGTGAAAAGATCCCTGCCCTCCGCGGAGGCGGTGATGTCGTAAAACACCAGCTCGTCCGCACCGCACGCGCTGTAGTGTTTGGCAAGCTCGACCGGAGAGGCGATCTCTTTTAAGCCTTCAAAATTCGTGCCCTTGACGACGCGTCCGTCGCGCACGTCTAAACAGGGAATGATCCGTTTGGTAATCATCGTGCCACCTCGAGCGCCTCTTTCAGGTCGAGCGCGCCTTCGTAATACGCTTTGCCGATGATCGCGCCGTACAGCCCGAGCGCTTTGAGCCGCACAAGGTCGTCGATCCCGGAAACGCCGCCGGAGGCGACGATCTGCATCCCGACGCGTTCGGAGAGCGCGCGATACAGCTCGTGATTTGCCCCGCGCATGGCGCCGTCTTTGGAAATATCCGTGCAGATCACGGTGCCGACGCCCTTGGATTGCAGATCCTCGCAAAAGGAAAAGAGCTCATACCCGGACGCCTCGGTCCAGCCGCGGATCGCGATCTTGCCGCCCGCCGCGTCCACGCCGACCGCGATCTTTTCTTTGATCGCGTCGGGAAGCGATAAGATCAAATCGGGATCGGTGACCGCCGCCGTGCCGAGAATGACCCGGTCGATCCCTTCGGACAGATAGCGCTCGATCGTGCTTTGCGTGCGGATCCCGCCGCCGACCTCCACGAAAAGCCCGGTTTGCCGCTTGATGCGGCAGATCAGATCGAAATTTTGCGGCGTTCCCGCCTTGGCGCCGTCCAGATCCACGAGATGGATATGGGTCGCGCCCTGGTCTCGAAAATCGCGCGCGACGGATACGGGATCCGCGGAATAAACGGTTTTTTGCGCGTAGTCGCCCTGATACAGGCGGACGGCTTGCCCGCCGATCAGATCGATTGCCGGAAACAGGATCATAGGTCGCCCTTTCGGAATTCACAAAATGCTTTCAGAATATCAAGCCCCGCCGCCCCGCTCTTTTCGGGGTGGAACTGACAGCCGAGCACGTTCTTTTTCGCGACCGCCGCCGTGACGGGCACGCCGTATTCGGTTTGCGCGATGAGCGCCTTTTCACAGTCCGCCGCCGCGTAGGAATGCACGAAATAAACGTACTCGCCCTCGCTTACGTAGCGAAACAGCGGGTGCTTTTCTTTCCCGAAGGAAAGCGCGTTCCAGCCCATGTGCGGGATCTTGAGCGTTTCCGGGACGGGGATGCTTTTGACGCATCCTTCTATAAGCTTCAGCCCCGGATGCGTTCCGTACTCGAAGCTCGTTTCAAAAAGAAGCTGCATCCCGAGGCAGATCCCGAGTAAGGGGACCCCGCGCGCCGCGGCGGCGCAGACGCTCTCCGAAAGTCCGCTGGAAGTCAGCTTTTCCATCGCGTCGGCAAAGGCGCCGACGCCGGGCAGGATGATGCGATCGGCGCGCGCAAGAAGCTCTTTTGAGGAACTGACCACGCCCGTTTCGCCGATCGCGGCAAGCGAACAGGAAAGCGAAAAGAGGTTGCCGACGCCGTAATCCACGATGACCGTCATCAGAGGACTCCTTTGGTGGAGGGGATCAGGGAAATAAAACGCTCGTCCACCGCGACCGCCGCGCCGATACTGCGCGACGCCGATTTGAAAGCGCCCTCGATGATATGGTGCGAATTGCGGCCGGAAAGCTGTCTGAAATGCAGAGCGCATTTCGCTTCGCGCGCAAACCCGTACCAGAATTCCTCAACCAGTTCGGTATCGAAATCGCCGACCTTTTCGGTCGGGATCTCCAAAAAGTACCCGAGATAGGTCCTGCCCGAAAAATCCACGGACGTTAAGATCACCGCCTCGTCCATCGCCAAAATCGTGTCGCCGTAGCGCCGGATCCCGCGCTTATCGCCCAAGGCCTCGGCAAACGCCTGCCCGAGCGCGATGCCGATATCCTCGGTGGTGTGGTGATAATCCACGTTCGTATCGCCCAAGCAGCGGACTTGAAGATCGAACTTGCCGTGCGCGGCAAACAGCGTCAGCATGTGATCGAGAAAGCCGCAGCCCGTGTCGATCGTGCTCTTGCCCGTGCCGTCGAGGGCGAGCGTTAAGCGAATATCGGTCTCCGCCGTTTTGCGTGTGATGACAGCGTTTCTCATTTTTGTGCCTCCGTGATCTGATCGAGCGCCCGGATCAGAAAATCCAATTCGTCTTTCGTGCCGATCGAGATGCGCACGAAATCTTTGGTGCGCGCCAGATCGAAATAGCGGACGAGCACGCCGCGTTCCTTGAAGCCACGATACAATTCCCCGCCCGAGATCCCGGGCTTTTTCACAAACAGAAAGTTCGTTTCCGACGGCAAGACGCAAAAGCCGCGATCCTGCAGCGCCGCGGCGAGATACGCGCGGTTTTCCTTGATCGTTTCAACGTTTTTTTCAAAATATTCCCGGTCGAGCAGAGCGCCGACGCCGGCGGCCGCCGTCATGGCGTTCACGTTATAGGGATTGACGGAATACTTGATCTTTTTCAGATCCGCGATAAGCCCCTCGGAGGCGATCCCGATCCCAAGGCGCGCGCCCGCGAGCGAATAGGACTTGGAAAAGGTGCGCGTAACGAGCAATCGGTCGTAGGTTTGAATCAGAGAAACGACCGTTTCCCCGCCGAAATTCACGTACGCTTCGTCCACGACGACGACCCGGTCGGGATTGGCGATCAGAATTTTCTCGATCTGATCGGAAGAAAGCGCGATCCCGGTCGGCGCGTTCGGATTGGCAAGAAAGATCGTGCCGTCTGCGCCGGCGTAATCCCCGGGGATGACCTCCCAGTTTTCGCTGAGCGGGATCTCTTGATAGTCCACGCCGCAGGCGCGGGCAAAGACGGGATAAAAGCCGTAGGTAAGATCCGGAAAGACCGCGGGGGTATCTTCTCCGCAGAACGCAAGGAAAGCAAAATACAAGATCTCGTCCGAGCCGTTGGTGAAAATCAGATTTTCCTCTTTGACGCCGAGTCTCTGCGCCGCGACGCTTGCCAGAGCCTTCACCTCGGGATCGCTGTATAACTGCAGCTCCGCCGCCGCCTGCCGCGCGAGCCTTTGGGCAAAGGGCGAAGGCGGGAACGGGTTTTCGTTGGTGTTGAGTTTGATATACTGCCGATCCCGCGGCTGCTCGCCCGGAACGTAGGCGTCAAACGTGCCAAACCTTGGATTCAGATACTTACTCATCGCTTTCCTCCGTCGTGCGGATCAGGGCGCTTTTCGCGTGCCCGGTCAAGCCTTCCTGCATGGCAAATCCGGCAACGCAGGGCGCAGCCTCTTGCAGCGCCTCTTTCGTGTAATACGCGTACTGCGTTTTCTTGATAAAATCGTCCACCGACAAGGCGCCGGAAAAACGCGCCGTGCCGCAGGTGGGCAGGGTATGGTTCATGCCCGCGTAATAATCGCCGAGCGCCTCGGGGCAATATTTGCCGAGAAACACGCTGCCCGCGTGACGCACGAGATCCAGATAAGCAAAGGGGTCGTTTACGCAAAGCTCCAGATGCTCGGGGGCGATCTTGTTTGCCGCCTCGATCCCCTCTGACAGATCTTTGACGACGAGGATCTTGCCGTTTTTATCGATCGAAGCGCGCGCGATCGCCTCGCGCGGCATCTCACAAAGAAGCGCTTCGATCGCGCTTTGGACCTTGAGCGCGAGATCCCGGCTGTTCGTGATCAGAACGGCGCTTGCGTTGCGGTCGTGCTCCGCCTGCGACAACAGATCGGCGGCAAGCACGCGCGGATCGTTATCCGCGTCCGCCAAGATCAAGATCTCGCTCGGTCCCGCGATCATATCGATGGAAACGAGCCCGAAGACCTGCTTTTTCGCTTCCGCGACGAAAGCGTTGCCGGGACCGACGATCTTATCGACTTTCGGGACGCTTTCGGTGCCGTAGGCAAGCGCGGCGATCGCCTGGGCGCCGCCGATCTTATAGATCTCGTCCACCCCGGCGACGCGCGCCGCCGCACAGATCGCGGGCAGGATCCGGCCGTTTTTGTCGGGCGGGGTCACCATCACGATCTTCCCGCAGCCGGCGATCTTCGCCGGGATCGCGTCCATCAGAACGGTGGAGGGATACGCCGCCGTACCGCCCGGCACGTAGAGTCCTACGCGTTCGATGGGCAGGATCTTCTGCCCGAGGACGACTCCGTTTTCTCTTCGGATCTCGAAGCCCTCGCGGCGCTGTTTTTCGTGAAATTCCCGGATATTCTTCGCCGAAGCCTCCAGGATCTTCAAAAAGTCGGCGGAGACCTTGCTTTCGCCCTCGCGCAATTCCGCGTCGCTGACCCGTAACGCGTCGAGCTTCACGCCGTCGAAACGCTCGGTATATTCGTAAAGCGCCCGATCGCCCTCGCATCTTACGCGCGCCAGAATCGCGCTCACCGCGTCCGACACGTCGTTGATCGGCTTCGGGGAAGCCAGGATCTGCTCTCGGTTCCAATCAAGATCCTCGTAAATACGGATCATTTCAGCCCTCCTCCAGAACGGCGGACAGCCGTCCGATCAGCTCGTCCACGCCCCTCTTTTTGAATTTTGCCGCGCTCTGGTTGGCAATCAGCCGCGCGCTGATCGGGAATACTTCCTCGAAGACCTCCAGCCCGTTTGCCCGCAGGGTGTTGCCGGTCTCCACGATATCCACGATCACGTCGGAAAGCCCCAACAGCGGCGCGATCTCGATCGAGCCGTTTAGGTGGATGATCTCGATATCCCGATCCTTTTTCCGGTAGTGATCTCTTGCGACGCTTGCAAACTTGGTCGCCACGCGCAAGGGTCTGCCGAAATCGTCCCGGAAATCTTTTTTGCCCGCGACCGCCATGCGGCAGACGCCTTTTTTCAGATCGAGCAATTCGTAAACGTCGGGCGCGGATTCGGCAAGCACGTCTTTGCCCGCCACGCCGAGATCCGCCACGCCGCGTTCCACGTAGATCGGCACGTCGAGCGGCTTGACCCAGAAATAGCGCACGCGCTTTTCTTCATTGACGAAAACGAGCTTGCGGCCGTCCTCCAAAAGCTCGGG
>CADBPF010000006.1 GCA_902796545.1 uncultured Ruminococcus sp.
CTTGTCAAAACCCGGAACTGCCTGTAATTACAGGGCTTTTCGGCGTTTTTTGTGCAACCAGCAAGCCTTTACGTTCTACTCCCACTCGATCGTGGCTGACGGCTTCGGGGTGAGATCGAAGAGGACGCGGTTGACGCCCCGGACCTCGTGCGTGATGCGGTCGGTGATGTGCTCCAACAGTTCAAAGGGCACGTTTTCGACCGTGGCGGTCACGGCGTCCCGCGTGTTGATCGCGCGGATGACGACCGGCCACTCGTAAGTGCGCTTACCGTCGGTGATACCGGTGGACTTGAAGTCCGGCACGATGGTGAAATACTGCCACACCTTGCCCGCAAGGCCGTTTTTCGCAAACTCTTCGCGCAGGATCGCGTCCGATTCGCGCACGGCTTCCAGCCGGTCGCGCGTGATCGCGCCGACGCAGCGCACGCCAAGCCCCGGACCCGGGAAGGGCTGACGGTTGACCATAGCGTCCGGCAGGCCGAGGGCGGAACCGACGACGCGCACTTCGTCCTTATACAAGAATTTGATCGGCTCAACGAGCTCGAATTTCAGATCGTCCGGCAGACCGCCGACGTTGTGATGCGCTTTCACGGGGCCGCTTTCCAGAATATCGGGATAGATGGTCCCCTGCGCCAAAAACTCGATTTCCGAGAGCTTTCTTGCCTCTTCCTCGAACACGCGGATGAATTCCGCGCCGATGACTTTGCGCTTTTGCTCCGGCTCCGAGACGCCGGCAAGCTTGTCCAAAAAGCGATCGACCGCGTCCACGTAAACCAGATTCACGTCAAACTGTTTGCGGAACACTTCGCAGACCTGTTCGGGCTCGCCTTTGCGCAAAAGCCCGTGATTGACGTGTACGCAGGTCAGGTTTTTCCCGACCGCGCGGCTGATGAGCGCCGCGCAGACCGAAGAATCCACGCCGCCGGAAAGGGCGAGCAGTACTTTTTTCTCCCCGACCTGCGCGCGGATCGCGGCGATCTGTTCCGCGATAAACGCGTCCGCCAGCGCTTTAGTGGTGATCCGTTCCATGGTCTCCGGTCGTTTGTTCGATTCCATATTCAGTTCCTCCGTTCTTTTTTCAATTCTTTGTAATAATTCATCAGACAACCGCAAAGCAGGATCTGCCGTTCTTTTTCCGACAGTTCCCCGAGGGAGGCGAAAAAGGCTTTCGACGCACCGTTCCGGATCCGGTAAAAGCGTACCGTGTCCGCTTTTTCGCTTAAGGTCTTGCGCAGCGCCGGGACGTAAACGAGATCGCCCGTTTGAAACACGTTTTCCTCAATCACAAACGGCAGCATCCCCCAGTTGATGAGGTTGGAACGATAGCGTTTGGTGGCGTAACCGAGCGCGAAATTCGCAGATCCGCCGAGCACCTTCTGACAGCTTGCCGCCTGTTCGCGGGCGCTGCCGTCGCCGGGGCGGCAGGCGAAGATCGCCGTGGCGTGGATCGTGTTTTGCGCGTCAAAGCCGGGATCGATCGCGCGGCAGGCTTCGTACGCCGCCTGCAGGCGTTCGGGCAAAGCCCCGGTGTTGCGGCGCGCTTCCTCCTCGGCGCGCACCTTGAGCGCGCGGCCCACGTACTCCGGATCCCGGCGCGACAGGGCAAAGCGCGACAGTTTTTCGGGATTCGAGCGCAAAGAAGAGGTTTCGCCGGAGGGGATCAGTTCGTCGGTCGTGGTGACCGGGTCCTCGATGACGGAGGCGATCTCGAGCAAAAGATCGTCCGTCAGCGCCGGAAACGGCGGCCAGTCGGTGATATTCGGGCCGATCACGAGAGGCGCGGACGCGTCCGGCTTGCCCCAGCCGTGATAGACCTTTTTCTCATAAGCGGAAGGATCGAAAGAAAAGTCCGCAATCTCGTCCGAATAATCAAGCATATCCGCGCCGGTCAGAACGCCGCCCATGCGCACGGTGGCGGCGATCGAGCGCGCGTCCATCAGCGCGACGGACGCGATCTGCCCCTCTCCGGGCTTCGCGCCCTCGCGAAGGGGGAAATTGCGCGTGGTATGACGGATCGAAAAGCCCCGGTTTTGCGGAGTGTCGCCCGCGCCGAAGCAGGGGCCGCAAAACGCGGTCTTGAGCACCGCGCCGCTTGCCATGAGCGAGGCGCTGACGCCCTTGCGCGCAAGATCGAGCGCGATCGGCATGGAGCCGGGATATACGGAAAAGGGGATCTCGCTTGCGGCAGCGCCGTTTAGAATATTGGCGCAGAGTGCGAGATTTTCAAAGCTGCCGCCCGCACAGCCCGCCACGATCGCCTGATCGCAGTAAAACTTTCCGCCGCGCAGTTTTTCTTTCAGTCCGAGCGGGTGCGCGTTTTCTCCCAAAACCTTCTTGGAATTTTCTTCGATCTCGTTTAAGATCTCCGATGCGTTTTCGGAAAACTCGCGGATCGTATAGGCGTTGGACGGATGGAACGGAAGCGCGATCATCGGGGCAATCTCGGACAGATCGACCACCAAAGCGCCGTCGTAAAGCGCGGCGGGCGCCGGGGCGAGCGGACGGTATTCGCCGGATCTTTTGAGCGTTTCCATCGCGCGGCGCGTGACCTCGTCCGTGACCCAGACGCTGGAAAGACAGCGCGTTTCCGTGGTCATCACGTCGATCCCGGAGCGGAATTCCATGGACAGTCCCGCTACGCCGGGGCCTACGAATTCCATGATCTTGTTTTTGACGAATCCGTCGTCATACACTTCTTTGATGATCGCAAGCGCCACGTCCTGCGGGCCGACGCCGTGCGGCACAGAGCCCTTCAAATACACGCAGATCACCTCGGGCGCGGGCGCGTCCCAGGTGGCGCCCATGAGCTGCTTGGCAAGCTCCGGACCGCCTTCGCCCACGCCGAGCGTGCCGAACGCGCCGTAACGCGTGTGACTGTCGGAGCCCAAAATCATTTTGTACGGCGCGGCTTCGCATTCCCGCATATAGGAATGGATGACCGCTAAATGCGGGGGAACAAAATCGCCGCCGTATCGCTTGGCGGCGGAAAGCCCGAAGGCGTGATCGTCCTCGTTGATCGTGCCGCCGACCGCGCACAGGGAGTTGTGGCAGTTGGTGAGCACGTATTTGACCGGGAAACGCTCCATGCCCGATACGCGCGCGGTCTGGATGATGCCGACGTAGGTGATGTCGTGCGAGCAGAGCGCGTCGAACCGGATGCTGACGTTTTCGCCCGCGGCGCCGTAGGTATCGTGGCTTTGCAAGATCCGATACGCCATCGTGCCCGCTTTTTTGGGCGTGCCGAAGGTCTGTTCCAACGCTGCCGCTTGCGGGTCGGACGGGCATACCAGGGTGCGCGCGTCGAACAGGGCGACTTTTTCACGAATGCGATCCATAAAAAGCTCCGGAATATCGGGTGTTTCAGAATAGAGGTATTATAGCAGAAACAAGCAAAAGATTCAATAGACATTTCGCAAAAAAACACTTGCAATTTTTATATTCCTCGTGTATAATACGCCTTGCGACCGCACGGAGAGATGGCTGAGCTGGTCGAAGGCGCACGATTGGAAATCGTGTAGGCGTTGATAGCGTCTCAAGGGTTCGAATCCCTTTCTCTC
>CADBPF010000007.1 GCA_902796545.1 uncultured Ruminococcus sp.
TCTGCAATTTCGTAAAGGGATCGCCCGGCACGTCGCTTTTGGCAAAGTGGGAGAAAATGCCCTCCGGGATCAGCGAACGGATCCGCGAGATCGTCAGGATCTGTTCGGTCAGACCCGGCGTGTCGTAGCGGAAGCCGAGCCTCGACATCCCCGTGTCGATCTTGATATGGATCTTTGCCCGTAGATTGAGCGCGGCAAGCTCCATGCCGAGTTCGTTTGCGTAATCAAAGGAAAACACGCATTGGCTCAAGTCGTGATTCGACAAGAGATAGGCTTCCTTGACCGGCGTGCGCCCGAGGATCAGGATCGGCTCGTCGATCCCGGCGTCGCGGAGCTTTACCCCTTCGCCGACCGTCGCCACGCCGAAGAAATCGGCTTGTCCGGACAGGGCGCGCGCGACCTGCACGGCGCTGTGTCCGTAGGCGTCCGCCTTCACGACGGCAAGCACCTTCTTTTCGGGATTCGCGCTCTTGATACAGCGGTAGTTGTGCGTTAACGAGTCGAGATCCACCGCGGCAAAGGCGCGCAGAGCGTTGGGAGTTTGAACGTCAGTCATAATAGCCTCTTTTGTTACAGGATCGTAAGCGTGATCGGCGTACCGGCAAGCGTTGCGGAAAAACGGGTGAAACGGTGCGTTTGCCAATCGAAGCCGACGCGGACCGTCTGATCTTGGAAGGGGATCAGGAAAATCCGCTCGCCGTCTTCTGGGATCGCGTTTTGTTCACGGTAATCTGCATCCGCCAACGCCAAAAGCGCGCCGTGCAGATCAGAAAGCGCCGCAAGGATCGCCTCCTTGGGAAAATCAAAGCTCATCCCGCCGTATAGGAGCTGCGCCTGATCCGCGCCGATATGGGCGACCAGCCCCTGCAGCGCGCCCTTCGTCACGCCGAAATTGAGCTCCTCTTCGCGGATCAGAAAATGAGCCTCGCCCGTCTGGGCGCCCACCGTGTAGGCGGCGTTGAATTCCAGGGGGAGCGTGAAATTGTCAAGATAAGCCCGGTTTGTCCGATCCGCGCAGGCGGACAGGCCGGAAAGGAAAAGCAAAGTGAAAAACAAAACGAAAACGCGTTTCATAAAGCCTCCGAAACAGAAAAAAGAGATCGCTTGATTGTATTCGGAGGCGTGCCCGTTTCATTCCTCGCGGATCGCCTGCGGCAAATAACGCAGCGCGTCGCTCGGCAGCATCGCGTCCTCGCCGAGCCGCGCGGCGGCAAGATCGCCCGCGCGCGCGTGCAGATATACGGCAAGACAGGCGGCGTCAAAGGGGTCTGTCCCGCGCGCAAGGAATCCCGCGAGGATCCCCGCGAGCAGATCGCCCATTCCCGCTTTTGCCATCCCGGGATTGCCGCAAGAGAGATTCACGGCAAGCTTCCCGTCCGGGGAAACGACCAGCGTGCGGTTTCCCTTGAGCACGGTCACGCAGAAATAGCGGCTTGAGATCTCGCGCGCCGCCCGGATCCTTTGCGCTTGCACGTCCTTTGCCGTCGTATCGAGCAGCCGCGCGGCCTCGCCCGGATGCGGCGTCAAAACGAGCTTGTGACCGTGTTTGCGCAAAAACTCCGGATCGCGGGATAAGAGCGTGATCGCGTCCGCGTCGCAGACGATCGGGCAGGGGGCTTGCTCGATCAGATAGCGCGTCACGCGCGCCGCGTCGTCGTCAAGTCCGATCCCGCAGCCGATCAGAAGCGCGGTCTGCTTCGGTAAAACGCGCGCAAACTCTTCTTTGAGCCGCGGCGCGTCGAGCGCTCCCTCGAGGGTGGTCGGAAGCGGTAAAAAGACCGGCTCGGACAGGCGGTTTTGCAAAACCGTGACCGCGTGGGCGGTCGAACAGCAGCGCAAAAGTCCCACGCCCGTGCGCAGGGCGCCGCAGGCGGAAAGATACGCGGCGCCGGTCATGGTATCCGAGCCGCAAAACTGCAAAAGGGATCCGTAGTCGGATTTGGAGCTCTCGCTTTGGCGCGCGGGGATCCGGCTCCGCACGGTTTTTTCGATTGTAAAGGCGCTTTGTAAGATCTCCTCCGCGATGCTTTGCGGGATCCCGAGATCCGCGATCGTCCATTCTCCCGCAAAGAGCGTGCCGGGAGCGGTCGTCAGCGCGGGCTTGGCATAGGAAAAGGTGATCGTCCGGTCCGCCCGGATCACGACGGGCTCGCCTTTGCGATCGAAAGCGGTCGTGCCGCGATCCGCGTCCAGTCCGCTCGGCAGATCGGCGCTTACGCGTTTTGCCGGCAGATCCCGGATCAGGGCGCACAGCGAAACGAACTCCGGATCCGGCTGCCGCGTCGCGTCGTAGCCCGTACCGTACACGCAATCCACGATCAGATCGGCTTTTTTCAATAAACTCTCGCAGATCGCCCGCTCGCCGGCAAAGGAATAGAGCGGCGCGTCGAGCGTTGCGAACCGGCGCTGCCGCGCGGCGCAAAGCGCGCTTTTCGGTTGGGCAAGCGCGATCACCGCCGCGGGCGCGTTTTTCTGCTCGCGCAAAAGCTGCGCCAGCGTATAACCGTCCGCGCCGTTGTTGCCGGGGCCGCAGAGGATCACCGTGTTTTCGGCGTTTTCGTTTTGCAGCGCATCTGCGAGGTGCTTTGCGGCGCGATCCATGAGCGCTTCTTCAGAAAGAAAGCCGCTTTGCGCCGCTTTTTCTTCCAGCGCGCGCATCTCGATCGAACTTGCAAGCCGCATAAAAAGCCTCCCACGTGGTTTCTTACCCATATTATACATATTTTCCGCGCGTTTGCAAGTCGCTTGACAGAAGCGGGCAAGTGCAATATACTGTATTCGGTAGTTTTCCATCCTGGAATGCGGAGGCTTTGTATGCAGTTAGAGTTTGTGAAAATGCAGGGCGCCGGGAACGATTATCTGTATTTCGATTGTTTTGCCGGCGAGCCGGAGGATCCGGCGGCGCTGTCCAGGCGACTGTCTCCGCGGGCATTGTCCGTCGGCGGCGACGGAATCATTTTAGTCTGCCCTCCGGAGCATCCGGAGCACGACGGGCGTATGCGCATCTTCAACGCGGACGGAAGCGAAGCGGAGATGTGCGGCAACGGCATCCGCTGTCTGTGCAAGTTTTTGTACGAGGAGCGCGGGATCCGCAAAACGCACATGTCCGTGGAAACCTTGGGCGGGATCAAAGAAGTGGATCTGAACGTGGAAAACGACCGCGTTACATCCGCGCGCGTTCAGATGGGCAAGGCGGATTTCAAATTTGCCTCCGTCACGAAAACGCCGGACGAAAACGAGATGATCGACCGTAAACTGCGCGTGCTGGACAGCACCGTGCGGCTCACCGCGCTTTCCGTGGGCAACCCGCACGCGGTCAGTTTTTATGAGGATATCGAAACGCTCGATCTGCCCACGCTCGGCAGCGCGATCGAGCATCACCCGCTGTTTTCGGAGCGCATCAACGCGGAATTCGTGCGCGTCAATTCGGATACCTCGCTCGACGTGCGCGTCTGGGAGCGCGGCAGCGGGGAAACGCTCGCCTGCGGCACGGGCGCTACGGCTTGCGCGGCGGCGGCGGTCAAGCTCGGGATCTGCAAAAAAAACGCGCCGATCCGCGTCAACCTGCGCGGCGGCACGCTGACCGTTGAGGTCACGGACGAGGAGCTGTTTTTGTCCGGTCCCTGCGTCACAGTCTATCACGGAAAGTTGGAAGAGTAACGGCGTATCTTTTTCGCCCGCGGCACGCACGCACCGCCGCGGGCGGTTTTTCTTTACAAATCGCGAAAAACAGTGTAAACTATAGAAAATTTCGGTGTTTCGGAAGGCGTTTTATGAGCTTTTCTTCGGATTTTGCCCGCGCGTACGATTCTTTGAACGACGGTGCGGATTACGCGCAAAAAGCGGCTTTGGTCGCTTCGGTGCTGGAGCCGCGGGACGGGTATGTCGCGGGGCTGGATCTCGGCTGCGGCACGGGTGAATTGAGCCTTGCGCTTTGCGGCCGCTATGATCTGACCGCGGTCGATTTAAGTGAGGAAATGCTCGCCGTCGCCGCGTCCAAAGCGATCGAACGCGGCGCGAAGATCTGCTTTTTAAGACAGGATATCCGCTTTTTGAATCTCGGGCGGCAGTTCGATTTCGGCATCTGCTTGCAGGACACGCTCAATTATCTTTCGTCCTATGAGGATCTGGAGCGCTGTTTTTCGCACGTGGCGGCGCATCTGCGCCCCGGCGGAAAGTTTTTGTTCGATTTGAGTACCAAAGAGCGCTTTGAAACGGTTTACGGGGATTTGTGCTTCTTCCTGGAACGCAAAAACCTAAAATGCGTCTGGGAAAGCGCCTATCATAAGCGTAAACGCACCTGCGATTTCCGTTTCACGTTGTTTTTGCGGGAGCCGGACGGGCGCTACCGCTGCACTACGGAAGAGGAAACGCAGTCTTATTTCGATCCGGAGCGGGTCTGCGAGATCGCTTCCCGCGCGGGCTTGAGCGCACCTGAAATTTTGTCGGAGGACCCCGCCGAGCGGGTGATCTTCCTTTGTGAAAAGAAAGGGTAGGGATCTATGCCGGTCACCATTTCCAAAGACCTTCCGGCGCGCAAAGTACTGGAATCGGAAAATATCTTCGTCATGGACGAGGGCCGCGCGAAAAGCCAGGACATCCGTCCGCTGCACATCGCGATCTTGAACCTGATGCCCACCAAGATCGTCACGGAAACGCAGCTTTTGCGCCTGTTATCCAACACGCCCTTGCAGTTGGAGATCACGCTTGTGCAGATGAAGACCCACGTTTCCAAGCACACGCCCGCCTCGTATTTGAAGCAGTTTTACCGCACCTTTGACGAGATCAAAAACGAGAATTTCGACGGGCTGATCGTCACGGGCGCGCCCGTGGAGCATCTTGCCTTCGAGAACGTGGATTACTGGGACGAACTGTGCGAGCTTTTCGATTGGAGCCGCAGTCACGTGCATTCCAATCTGATGATCTGTTGGGGCGCGCAGGCGGGATTGTATTACTATTACGGCATCCCGAAGCGGGAACTGCAAGAAAAGCTTTCCGGCGTGTACGCGCATAAGATCCTAAAACCGAAGCACGAGCTCGTGCGCGGGTTCGACGAGGTTTTCTGGGCGCCGCACTCGCGTTATACCACCGTTTCCGTGGACGACGTGAAGCGCCACGAAAAACTGGAACTGGTCAGCGCCTCCGACCTTGCCGGGGCGTTTCTGATCGTGTCACGCTCGCGGCGCAACGTGTTCGTCACGGGGCACGTGGAGTACGACGCGAACACCTTGAAGCTCGAATACGAGCGCGATCTGAAAAAAGGTCTGTCGCCGAAGATCCCCGAGCATTATTTCCCGGAGAACGATCCGGCGCGCCGCCCGCAGAGCATCTGGCGCTCCAGCGCGCACCTGCTCTTTTCCAACTGGCTCAACTATTTCGTGTATCAGCAAACGCCGTATCAACTCTCCGAGATCAAGGAGGAACGGGAATGACCGCCTTCAACGCCATCGTCGGGCAATCCGGCGGGCCCACCGCCGCGATCAACGCAACGCTTTCGGGCGTGATCCGCGGCTGCCTTGATTCGGATCGGATCGGCACGCTCTACGGCGCCCGCAACGGCGTGGAGGGGATCCTGCGCGGCGATACGATCGACTTGTCCGCGCGCTTTTCGGATCATGAGGCGCAGCTGACGCTTTTGGAGCACACGCCCGCCGCGGCATTGGGCAGCTGCCGCAAAAAACTGCCCGCCCTGGACGACGCGGCGGGGCAAAGCACCTATGAAACCTTGTTTTCGTTCTTTTCCGAAAAGCGGATCCGCTACTTTTTCTATATTGGCGGCAACGATTCCATGGATACCGTGGCAAAGCTTTCGGCGTATGCGAGGGCGCACGGCAAGGATCTGATCTGCGTCGGCGTGCCCAAAACGATCGATAACGATTTAGAGGGTACCGACCACACGCCCGGTTTCGGGAGCGCCGCGAAATATATCGCCGCAAGCACAAGCGAGGTGCTCCGGGATTGTGCGGTCTATACCGTGAAAGCCGTCACGATCATCGAGATCATGGGGCGCGACGCGGGCTGGCTTACCTGCGCCGCCGCCTTGCCGCGCTTAAGCGGCAAGGGCGAGCCGGATTACGTGTATCTGCCGGAATTCTGCTTTGACACCGAGCGTTTTTTAAGTGACGTGAACGCCGCCCTTCAAAAGCATCCGAACGTGGTCGTCGCGGTCAGCGAGGGCATCCGCGATCATAACGGGCGTTATATTGGAGAGGGCACGCAAAGCGGCGTGAAGGACGCGTTCGGGCACGCCTATCTTGCCGGCACCGGCAAGGCGCTGGAGCTGTTGGTCCGCGAGCGCATCGGCTGCAAAGCCCGCAGTATCGAGGTCAATCTCCTGCAGCGCTGCGCCGCGCATCTCGCGTCGAAAACGGATCTGGACGACAGCGTGCGCGTGGGGCTTTCCGCGGTCGCCGCCGCGCTGGAGGGCAAGACCGAGATTATGATGGGCTATATCCGCACCGGAACCGGCTTTGAGACCCGCGCCTTTGACGTCAGCGCCATCGCCAATCGCATCAAGACCGTGCCGGAGGCGTTCGTGAACGAAACGCATAACGGCGTCACCGACGCCTGCCTGGACTACCTGAAGCCCTTGATCGCGGGCGAAGCCTATCCCGAATACGAAAACGGCTTGCCCAAACAATTTACGTTCTGAAAATCGGTTTTTTTGTGGTATAAAACTCCTTTCCGCGTCCGACAATAAGGACAGGAAAGGAGTTTTTTTGAATGATCGATGATACAGTCAAACGCGGCGATATCTTTTTTGCCGATTTAAGCCCCGTGGTGGGAAGCGAACAGGGCGGTATGCGTCCGGTCGTGATCTTGCAGAACGACCGCGGCAACCGGCATTCCCCGACCGTGATCGCGGCGGCGGTCACCTCGCGCACGACCAAAGCGCCCCTGCCCACGCATATCTCCGTGGAGAAAAACGCTTACGGGCTCTTAAAGGATTCCGTGATCTTACTCGAACAGGTACGTACGCTCGATAAGCGCAGACTCAAAGAAAAAGTCGGGCACCTGACCGACGACGTCATGCGCGAAGTGGACGGCGCGATCGAAATACGCTTCGGCCTGCGCGGCAGATTCTTGGGCTGACGCGAACCCGCAAAAAAGCACCCCCGCGCGTCGCGCGGGGGTGCTTTTTTGCTTGCTTTACGGATTTTCCGAATACTGGTTGTGAATGTCGTTATTGTGCCTGATTTGCTTGCGCGCGCTCTTTTCGGCGTTATCCAGAATCAGCGCCTTTAATTTCTGCATGGTATTGACCCGCAGACCGCCCTTTGCGTCGTTCATATTCCGCACCTGCGGGTTTTTGCGGATATAGCCCGCTAATTGGTTCAAGCGCACCACGCCGCGCACCGGCTCGGAAAAGCTCACGTTTTTCGAGGTGAACACGCACACGAGCCCGATCTTGTAACGGGAAAAATTCTCGTCTTGGGCAAGTACGCGTTTGAGCGCGTGCAGATGCACCTGGTTTTGCCGCACCGGGCTGTAAAAGGAAACGTTTTTATCCTTATAGCGCTGCGTCCAGTTACGTTCGCCGACGGTGATATGCCCGTTGTGGCTTTTTGTTTCAATGATGTAAAGACCGTAGCGGCAGATCAGGATATGGTCGATCTGGGTCAGGCCCCGGTCGGTCTTGAAATACAGATTATTCAATAAAAAGGCGTCGGGGAAGTGCTTGTGCAGGTATTCCTGCGTCAGATGCTCCGCGCGGTCGCCGTAGTGGTCGACCCTTTTACGCCGCGCGCGGTACTGGAAGCGCAAAACGAGATAGGCGGCAAGCGCGATCAGATCCACCGCGCCGAAGATGATGAGGATCACGAAAATGGTGTCGATCATCGATCCCCCCTTTCCAACAGCCGGTCAGTCAGGGAAATGATACTGCCCGCACCCATGATGAGAAACAGATCGGCGCCGCGAAATCCGGCAAGATAGTCCGCGATCGCGTCAAAATCGCCGACGTAGCGCCCGTTTGCGGTCGCTTTTGCCAGGTTTTCGGCGCTCACGCCCTCGATCGGCTCCTCGCGCGCGGGATAAATATCGGCAAAGATCACCTCTTTGCAGGGCGAAAACACGCGCGTAAACTCCTCTGAAAAGGCCTGCGTGCGCGAATAGGTGTGCGACTGGAACACGCACACGATTTTCCGATAGCCGCTGTCGCGCGCGGCGGAAAGCGTCGCGGCGATCTCGCTCGGATGGTGGGCGTAATCGTCGTACACGTCCACGCCGTTCAGCTTCCCGCGGAACTGGAATCGGCGATCCACCCCGCGGAAGGTTTGCAATCCTTCGACGATTTTTTCGTCCGGGATGCCGCAGGCTCTGCTCGCGGCGATCGCGCACAGGGCGTTCGGCACCTGAAAAGCACCCGGCACGCCGAGCGTCACGCGGAAGAGGGGAAGACCGCGATAACAGGCGGTAAAGCGGTAAAACCCGCGTTTGTTTTCGATTTGTTTTGCGGTGTAGTCCGCGTCCCCGGAGGTCTTGACGGAGATCAAAGGCGTCTCGACCGACTCCGACACGCTTTGCGAAAGCGGCGTATCATAATTGAGGATGCAAACGCCCTCCTTTCCGGGCAGGTTCGCGTAAGCCGCAAAGGAGCGCACCAAAGCCGGGTCGTCGGCAAAATAGTCCACGTGATCGCGTTCCACGTCCAAAATCACGCTGATCGTGGGTAAAAAGTGCAAAAACGCGTCCTGATACTCGCAGGCTTCAAAGATCAGATCCTCGCCCGCGCCGACGCGCAAGGTCGTGCCGCCCAGCTCGTTGAGCGTCGCCCCGGCAAGCACCATCGGATCGCGGTCTGCGGCAAGAAAGATCTTTGTGAGCATCCCCGTCACGGTGGATTTGCCGTGCGTGCCCGCAACGCCGATGCGCCGTTTTTTGTCCAGCGACAAATGCCCCAGCGCGTCCGCGCGGGAGATCAAGGGGATGCCGATCTCTTTCGGATAGGCAAGCACGGGATCCGTTTCATGGATTGCGGCGGTATAAACGACCGCGTCCAGATTTTCATAAAGCCCGGGATCGAATTGAGTCGCGACGGGCACCCCGCGGGAAACCACTTTGCGCGTAAGATCGTTTTCGCAGGCATCGTAGCCGCGCACGTCCATGCCCTTTTCTTTACAATACAGACATAAAGCGGACATACTCACACCGCCCACGCCGGCAAACAAGAGCCGCGCGCCGGGCGCAAATAAGTCGTTTAAGTTACAATTATTTAACATTTCACCACCAAAACGGACACAAGTTTCGGGCAAACTATCAAGTAGAGGCAGTTGCCGCAAGCTTAAAGGAGGTTTTTATGCAGCTGACAGACATCAAGATCCGCAAGATCTTCCGGGAGGGGCCGATGCGCGCCGTCGTCTCGGTCACTTTTGAAAATGAATTCGCCGTTCATGACATCAAAGTGATCTATGCGAACGACAAGTATTTCATCGTGATGCCCAGCCGAAAGAACGCGGACGGAACATATCGCGATATCGCCCATCCGATCAACGCGGCGTTTCGCGCCAAGATGGAAGAAGCAGTCCTGCAGGAGTTTCGCAAAGCGCTTGCGGAGGCGGAAGCCGAATCGCTCGAAGAGGCGAGCACAAGCGGGTCCGCAGGCTCTTGAACGGCATATCCTATTATATGCTAAAACCGGCTTAAAATCAATAGGAAACGGAAAAACGCCCATTTGCGCGGACGCAGGTTTGCTCCGCGCTTTTTTTATGTCTGAAACGGCAAAAGAGCGCATATACTATCCCACCGAAACCGGATAGAAAGGATGCTGTTCGATAGGATATGAAACGCTTTTTCGGGTTACTTTTGGCGGCGCTCATTTCGGTTTTGCCGCATATTTACGCAAACGCAAAGACCGAATCCTTCATCCACGCGTTCGATACGGTCCTGCCGGCAAGCGAGGTGCTCTTCGGCAAGGATTGCGACGCGGTCTTGCTGATGGAGCAATCGACCGGCGAGGTGCTCTATGAAAACGCGGCGCAAACGCCGCACCCGATCGCGTCCGTCACCAAGATCATGACCCTGCTTTTGGTTTGCGAGGCGATCGACGACGGACGGCTGAATCTGACCGACACGGTCACCGTCAGCGAAAACGCCGCGGGCAAGGGCGGCAGTCAGATCTATTTAGAGCCGGGCGAAAGCATGAGCCTGGAAGATCTGTTGAAGAGCGTCGTCGTCGCCAGCGCGAACGACGCGGCGGTGGCGCTCGGCGAGCATCTTGCGGGCTCGGAGTCGGCGTTCGTGGAGCAGATGAACGAAAAGAGCCGCGCTCTGGGGATGCAAACGGTCTTTCTCAATCCCACGGGGCTCGACGACGAGGGCGCGCACGAATCCACCGCGCTCGACGTTGCGATCATGAGCAGAGAGTTGTTGAAGCACTCGTGGATCGAAAACTACACGACCATCTGGATGGATACCGTGCGCTCCGGCGCCTTCGGACTCACCAATACCAATAAACTCGTGCGCTTTTATCCGGGCACCACGGGACTCAAAACGGGCTTTACCTCGCGCGCGGGCTATTGCGTTTCCGCGTCCGCCCGCCGGGACGGTCTGCACCTGATCGCCGTGGTTCTGGGCGCACCGAGCTCCGACGCGCGCAACGCCGCCGCAAAGGAGCTACTCAATTGGGGCTTTGCCAATTTTGCGCTCTATACGCCGCAGACCGAACTTGCCCCGTCGATCCCCGTGCGCGGCGGCGTGAAGCGGGAGCTTTGCGTCGATCTGAAAAACGAGGGGATCTTACTCAAAAAAGCGGATTTGAGTAAGATCCGCGAAGAGGTTTTTCTGGAAGAAAGCCTGTCCGCGCCGATCGAGCAAAATCAGAGCGTCGGCGAGGTGCGCTACTTTGCGGGCGATACGCTTCTCTGCACGCATCCGATCGTATCGACCGAAACGATTATCAAAGCCGACCTCGGATTCTATTTCCGCCAGCTTCTTTGCAGCCTGTTTTTCTGAAAAGACCCGCCGCCGACGATAAAAAAGCGCCCCGATCCGAAAGGATCGGGGCGCTTTCCGTGTGGCGCTTTTGAAAACCCGATACGCCAAAAGCGATCTGGTCCGGTTTATTTCACAAAGGGCTTGATCGCGTTCAGGATCGCCTCGTTTTGCTCGTCGGTCCCGTGGAGGGTGAGCGTGATCGGCGCTTGCAGGTCTAAACTGAAAATGCCCATGATGGATTTTGCGTCCACCAGATATCTGCCGCTTTCAAGATCGGCGTCTGCGGGATAGGCGGTCAGCGCGCGGGTGAAGTCCTGCACGTCTTTGATGGCGGAAAGCTGGATCTGTACTTTTTTCATGGGATAAGCCCCCTTTCTTCTTGCGCCCAGTATAGCAAAAA
>CADBPF010000008.1 GCA_902796545.1 uncultured Ruminococcus sp.
AAAAACCGGCTTTGCAATTTGCAAAGCCGGTTTTTTGGCAGAACCTCTTTCGACTTCTGTTTATTTGCTCACGGAGTCCAGAAAGTCGTTGACTGCGCCGATGACCTTTTGCGCGTTATGGCGCAGGGTCTTTTTCGGCGGCTTTTTCGGCAGCGCGAGCCACACGCCCGCCGCAACGCCGGCGGTCAGTCCCGCGCCGAGTGCCATGACCGTTTTCTTCATTTTCGGTTTCGTTTCCTTTTTCATTTGTTTCATCGTGTTTCCCGTTTCAGTTGCAAAGTCCGTTCCGATACGTGCAAAACTGGTCGCGGATCGCCGTTTTCTTTTCCTCCGGCGCTTCCTCTGTCGGATACCAGCCGCGATTCTGCATGGCGCAGAACAGATCGTGTCCGATCGACTGCTCGGATTGCAGAAGATCCAAAAAGACGCTCTTGATCTCCGGATGCGCGCATTCGTTCGCGTTTGCGTTATAGTCCGCGGTCGTTTGCTTTTGCGTGTGCAAAAGATCGGTCGCCATTTCGCGGTCGCCCATGGTAACGGTCGTCATCTTTGTTCTCCTTTTCTTTACAAAAGTGCGTATAAGCGCGAAAAATGCGCTTCGTGCAGCTGCTTTTCCCGCTCGAATTCCGCTTTGAGCTGCGGGTCGGATACCTCGTTTGCGTAATACGCCGCTTTGTTGATCTTGAGTTGTTCGCCGACGAGCGCGTCGGTGATCGCGCCGAGTTCTTTGGTGGTCAGACAAGCCATTTCAAACACCTTCCTTTCGGTTTTCCTACGGGAAAGTGTTTCCGGTTTTTGCCGTCTTATTCCGCTTTTTTGAAAAAACGATTCAAAACGCCGCGAAGATCAGTACAATTGCGCCCAAAACGATGCGATACACGCCAAACGCAAAGAAGCCCCGGCGTTTGACGAAGCTGATCAAAAATCGCAGCGAGAACAGGCTGACGGCAAAGGCACAGAGCGAGCTGACCGCCAAAAAAAGCCATTCGCGCGCCGACAGTCCGGCGCCGCTGATCAGAAATCCGCACACCTCAAACGCGCTTGCGCCGAACATGGCGGGGATGGCGAGGAAAAAGGAAAAGCGCGCGGCGTCTTCCCTCCTGACCCCGCAGATCTGCGCGCCGAGGATGCTGGCGCCGCTCCGGGACACGCCGGGGATCAGCGCAAGGCTTTGAAACCATCCGATCGCAAAGCCCCGCGCGGCGCCAACTTGAGTGATCCGGTTGCGTTGAAACCACCGGTCCGAAAACAAAAAGAGGATCCCGAGCGCGATCAGCGACCAGGCAATCACCGTATCGCGGCGCAAATGGGCCTTGATCGCGTCGCCGAAGAAAAAGCCGAAAAACGCGACGGGGATCGCGGAGATCAAAATCGTTTTCCAGAGAAGAAGCGTCTGCTTGCGCTCCTCTTTGCTTTTTTGAGCAACCAAAAAATCCAGGTCTTTGCGCCACAATACGCAAACGGCGAGGATCGCGGAAAGCTGGACCAGCACGAGCTCCAGATCTTTTGCGCCCGCGCTCAAGGGCAGCGGCAGGACGCGCTCCAACAACAAAAGGTGACCGGTGCTGCTGATCGGCAGCCACTCGGTCACCCCTTGAACCAGTCCGTAACAAAGCGCGGTGCAAACGAACCAAAACACGCGTTTCACCCTTTCCCGAGGTCTTAAGTTTTTCTGACAAAGACCTCTTTGCAGATCGGGCAGGTGATGCGGATCGTCCCCCGGCCTTTGGGCACGCGCACGACGTTGTGACAGCCGGGGCAACGGTAATAGCGGTGCGTTTTGCGGTCGCGCAGGCGGTTTTTCTGCAACCGAAACCACTTGGATACGGCCCTGAAACGCGCTAAAAACCACTCGTTTTCCTTTGCCCGTCGGTCTATCCTATGCGAAAAGAAGCGCCAAAAGAACCAGACGCCCAAAAGCACCATCGCCACCCAGAATTCCCATAGCCAGGTGAAGCGAAACAGCATAGAACAGATCGCCGCCAGAATCAGGATCGCAACGCCCAGACTGTCAAAGCCGCGCCGGGAGGACATGAAGCGGCCGCTCCAGCTTGCAAACCGTGAAAACAACATACTTTTTTCCTCAAAAACAGATCACCGCCGGAAGAATTCAACTCCGAAAACGCCCCGAAGCGATCGTTTGGTTCGTTATTTGAACGCCGCCTTGACTTTTGCGGCAAAGTTTTTCTTTTTGGAATGGTTTTTCTCGCCGCAGCTGTCCGCGAAGCGAGAAAGCAGCTCTTTCTGCGCGGCGCTCAAGTTGCGCGGGATCTCCACGATGACGCGGAAATACAGATCACCGCGGTTTTTCGTGTTCACCCGCACGATCCCCTTGTTTTTCAAAGTAAACAGCGTGCCGGTCTGCGTGCCCTCGGGGATCTTGAATTCCGTTTCGCCCTCCAAGGTCGGGACGCGGATCGACGCGCCGAGGCAGGCTTCCGCGAAGGTCACGGGGACCTCACAATACAGATTCACGCCCTCTCTGTCAAAGACCGCGTGCGGCCGCACGCTGACAAGCACGATCAGATCGCCGCTCGGCCCGCCCTGGACTCCGACGTTTCCCTGTCCGCGGCCGACGACGCGCTGACCGTCGTCGATGCCCGCGGGGATCGAGACTTCAAACTTGCGGGCGCGGCGCACTCTGCCGCTGCCGGAGCAGGTCTTGCAGGGGTTTTTGATGATCTTGCCCGTGCCGTTGCAGGCGTCGCAGGGGGCGACGGTCTGCATCACGCCGAGCACGGTGCGCTGTTGGACGCGCACCTGTCCCGTGCCGTGACACTTGCCGCAGGTAGTCGGCGCGCTGCCGTCCGCCGTGCCGGCGCCGTGGCAGGTCTCGCAATTCTCGATGCGGTTGAACGAGACTTCTTTTTTGACGCCGAACGCCGCTTCCTCAAACGAGATCGCGACGCGCGCGCTGACGTCCTCGCCGCGGCGCGGACCGCTGCGGCGGGCGCTTTGCGAGCCGAATCCGCCGAAGAACGAGGAAAACACGTCGCCCACGTCGAACCCGAAATCCGAAAAACCGCCGAATCCCGCGCCGCCGCCGTAGGACGGATCCACGCCGGCGTGACCGTAGGCGTCGTATTTCGCGCGCTTGTCGGAATCCGACAGCACGGAATACGCCTCGTTGACTTCTTTGAATTTTTCCTCGGCGTCCGGAGAATCTTTGTTCATATCCGGATGATACTGCTTGGCAAGACGGCGGTAGGCTTTTTTGATCTCTTCCTCGCCCGCGTTCTTGTTTACGCCGAGTACTTCGTAATAATCGCGCTTTTCTGCCATAATCGCACATTTGCCCCGGGCGGGAGTACCCGCCCGGGGACCGGATCCTTTTTATTTGTTATCCTTATTTTCGTCCGTTTCGGTGAAGGAGGCGTCGTAATACCCGTCGCCCTGGTTGGAGGAGGGATCGGCGGAAGCGTTCGCATCCGCGCCGGGAGCCGCGCCCGCGCCGGGGTTCTGCGACTGATAGAGCTTTTCGCTGATCGCGTACACGCTCTTTTCCAGCGCCTCGGTATCCGCCTTGATCGCCGCGGTATCTTCGCCCTTTAAGCTCTCTTTGAGCTTGGCGATCGCCGCCTCGACCGGCGCTTTATCGTCGGCAGAGAGCTTATCGCCCGCGTCCGCCAGCGTTTTTTCGACCTGATAGACCATATTCTCGCCGTTGTTTTTCAGTTCGATCTTTTCCTTGATCTCCTTATCCTCGGCGGCGTGCATCTCCGCTTCCTTGACGGCGCGGTCGATATCGTCTTTGGACATATTGGTCGAAGAGGTGATCGTGATATGCTGTTCCTTGCCGGTGCCCTTATCCTGCGCGGTCACGTTGACGATGCCGTTTGCGTCGATATCGAAGGTGACTTCGATCTGCGGTACGCCGCGCGGCGCCATCGGGATGCCGTCCAGGTTGAATCTGCCGAGCGTCTTGTTGTCGCGCGCCATTTCGCGCTCGCCCTGCAGTACGTGGATTTCCACGGAGGTCTGATTATCGCTCGCGGTCGAGAAGATCTGGCTCTTTTTGACCGGGATGGTGGTGTTGCGGTCGATGAGTTTGCTGAACACGCCGCCCAGAGTTTCCAGACCCAAGGACAAGGGGGTCACGTCGAGCAGGACGATATCTTTCACGTCGCCGCCCAAAACGCCGCCCTGGATCGCCGCGCCGACTGCGACGCATTCGTCCGGGTTGATGCCCTTGAAGGGCTCTTTGCCGGTGAGGCGCTGGACCGCTTCCTGCACCGCGGGGATCCTCGTGGAGCCGCCGACGAGCAAAACCTTGCCGATCTCGGAGGGGGCGATGCCCGCGTCCTTCAACGCCTGGCGGGACGGACCCATGGTCTTTTCCACGAGATCCGCGGTCAGTTCGTTGAATTTCGCGCGGGTGAGCGTGAGATCCAGGTTCTTCGCGCCGGAGGCGTCCGCGTAGATGAACGGCAGGCTGATCGAGGTGGACTGCATTCCGGACAGCTCGATCTTCGCCTTTTCCGCCGCTTCTTTCAAGCGCTGATGCGCGGTCTTGTCTTTTCGTAAATCGATGCCGTGTTCGTTCTGGAAGCTGTCCGCCATCCAGTTGATGATGCGCTCGTCGAAATCGTCGCCGCCCAGACGGTTGTTGCCCGCGGTCGCGAGCACCTCGAACACGCCGTCGGAAATTTCCAGAATGGACACGTCGAAGGTGCCGCCGCCGAGGTCGAAGACCATGATCTTCTGATCCACGCCCTCTTTATCCACACCGTAGGCAAGCGCCGCCGCGGTCGGCTCGTTGATGATGCGCAGCACTTCCAGACCCGCGATCTTGCCGGCGTCCTTGGTCGCCTGGCGCTGGGAGTCGGAGAAGTACGCCGGGACGGTGATGACCGCCTGCGAGACCTTGCCGCCGAGATAATTTTCCGCGTCGGTCTTCAATTTTTGCAGGATCATGGCGGAGATTTCCTGCGGGGTGTAGCCCTTGCCGTCGATCTCTACCTTATAGTTGGAGCCCATTTCGCGCTTGATCGAGCTGACGGTGCGCTCCGGATTGATGATCGCCTGGCGTTTGGCGATCTGCCCCACCATGCGTTCGCCCGTTTTGGAAAACCCGACCACGCTCGGCGTGGTGCGGCTTCCCTCGGGATTCGGGATCACGACGGGCTCGCCGCCCTCGTAAACCGCCACGCAGGAATTGGTCGTGCCAAGGTCGATGCCGATGATTTTTGCCATATTCGTTTCCTCCTATTTCCGGCCTGATCCTAAAAAAGATCAAACTATTTTTACTGAAAATATTCTCGGGTTCGCTTATTCTTTGGACGCCACTTTGACCATGGCGTGGCGCAAAACGCGATCTTTGATCCGATAGCCCTTCTGCAGTACTTCGCAGACGGTGTTCGGCTCGTAATCCTCGCGCACTTCGGTGAGCACCGCCTCGTGACAGGCGGGGTCGAACTCTTTGCCGAGCGCCTCGATCTCGGTGACGTGCAGATTCGTCAGCGCCTGGGAAAAAGTGTTCAGGATCATTTCCACGCCGCTCTTCAAGGTGTCGTAATCCTTGCACAGTCTGGCGCGTTCCAGATTATCGAACACGGGAAGCAGCCCCGTGAGCACCGCGGAAAGCGAAAGCTCGTACAGTTCTTCCTTTTCCTTGGCGGTGCGTTTTTTGAAATTGTCGTACTCCGCGCTGATGCGCAGCACGCGCTCGGTTTCCTCTTTAAGCTGTAAGGTCAGTTGTTCAACCTGTTCTTCGAGCTTTTGCGCATCCGGCTGCGGGGTCGGCTTTTCGTCTTTTACGTCTTTTCGATCTTTTCCGTCGGCTTTCGGCGCGTCGGGTTTCGGCGCCTGCTTTTTCTTTTTTTCCGTTTCACTCATTTTCCTGTTTCCTCGATTCTTCCGTCGTTTGATCCGGCATGATGCGCCGCGCCAGGTATTCCAGGCGCGCGAGCGTCGTCGAATATTCCATACGCTTCGGGCCGATGATGCCCAAAGCGCCGATCATATCGTCTCCGATATGGAAGGTGCGCACGATCATACTCGTGGAATCCAATTCCGGCGCGTCCTCGCTACCGATGGAAATGGAGATCTCGCCGTGGTGCGAGCGCGTCAGATACCGCACGAGCCGGTCCTTTTGTTCCAAAAGCCCGAGCACCTCGCGGGTGCGCGGCAGATCCGTGAATTCCGGGTATTGCAGCAGATTGGAAAGCCCCGCCACGTCCACGTGATAACGCTTCTGCTCCTGCAGGATGCGGTAAAGCGCGTTGCAGACGTCCAGGATCAGCGGCTCTTTCAATCCGTAGGCCGGCGAGGAAAGCTGCTTCATGATCTCCCGCACCGGCTTTTGCGCAAAACGCGCGTTGCAGATATCCTGCGCCTGATCCAGCGATTCGCGGTCGATCACAAAATCCGTAAACTGCTGACAGGTCCTGGTCTTGCCGTCGGAAAAGATCACCGCCAAAAGAAAGCTCTGCTCATTGACGTATATGCAGCTCAAGCTTTTGACAGAACCGCTCTGCTCCCGCGCGGCAAGCGAGACCGCCGTATAATGCGTCAGATGCGACAAGAGCCGCGTGCCCTCTTCCAAGAGCTCTCGGAACTCCTCGGACGCCGCGTCCATCAGGGAATCCAGAACCGCGATCTCGTCCACGCTCAAAAGCGCGCGCTGCATCAGGTTTGCCACGTATTCTCGATAGCCTTCGTTGGTGGGAACTCGCCCGGCGGAGGTGTGCGGCTGTTTCAGATAGCCGAGTTCCGCAAGTTCGCTCATCTCGTTGCGGATCGTGGCGCTCGAAACACCCAGATCGTCCGCAAGCGCCTTGGACCCGACCGGCTCGCCCGAACGGATATAGCT
Source organism: uncultured Ruminococcus sp. (assembly GCA_902796545.1). Lineage (GTDB taxonomy): Bacteria > Bacillota > Clostridia > Oscillospirales > SIG627 > RUG14179. The sequence continues at coordinate 6,812 of CADBPF010000008.1, forward strand.
TTCCACAACGGCGCGCAGGATCCTGCGTTTGCGTTCCGATAATTCCATTTGGCTTCCCCCAGAAGAGCGGTCCGGCGTTCTTTTTTGAAGTTAGCACTCTAACGCTTCGAGTGCCAACACCGATAATGTACCACTCTTTTCCAAAATTGTCAAGACCGGACGGAAAACAAGTTGTAAATATTCTGTGAATAGAAAAAACAGCCGATTGCCGTTGACTTTTCACGCTTTTTGTGCTATCCTTTCTTATATCTATACCGTCTTTGATTTCCGACGGGAGAAACGCTTTTTGATCCGGAGGTCCCTATGGCTCAACTGACTTTGGCAAAAGATTCAAAAAGTCTGTATCCGATCGTGATCGCGCAGAACGCGTCCGAGTCGATCCGAACCGTAGCCGCCAACTTGCGCAAGTACTTAAACAAGATGACGGGCGCGCGCTTTTCGATCCGTACCGACGCGCAGAAACCGGCATCGCGCGAGATCTGCGTCGGTCCGACGCGCCGCGCCGCCTTTTCCTTTTCCGGCAGAAACTGCGAGGAATTCTATCGCATCGCCGTCCAAGGCGAGCGGCTCTTTTTGATCGGCGGCGGCGACCGCGGCACGATGTACGCCGTAAACTCTTTTTTGGAACTGCTCGGCGTGCGCTTCTTTACTCCGGACTGCGAGCGCGTCCCGCAGGCGCAAACGCTTGCCTACGACCATCAAAAAGATATTTACTACAAACCGATCGTGGAATTCCGCGACGAAAACTGGGCGATGGCGCTGGACTCCGACTGGTGTGAAAAACAGAAGATCAACTGCCACGGCGACAGAGAGCTGCCGATCGCCGGCGGGAAAGGCTATTTCGGCTGGTTCGTACATACGATCGGCGATCTTGCCGAAATGACCCCGCCCTTTATGAACAAGCAGCCCTGCCTGACCGACGACAAGGTGTTCGAGACCGTTCTCAAAAACGTAAAAAAACGCTTTGAGAAGTTTCCCGGCAACAACATCATCTCCGTGTCCCAGAACGACGGCACGCGCGGAGATGCGGTCTGTCAATGCGAAAAATGCCGCGAGATCAACGAGCGCGAGGGGACGCTGATGGGCACGACGCTCTATATGGCAAACCGCGTGGCGCGCGCGATCCGCGACGAATATCCCGACGTTTTGGTCGATACCCTCTCCTATAATTTCACGACCGAGGCGCCGAAATACATGATGCCGGAAGACAACGTGGTGATCCGCTTCGTGACGGCGTTCTGCTGTATCCACCACGCGCTGGAAGACGCCCGGCTCTCCCCCGGCGCCGGCAGCGAAACGAAAAGCGTGCGCTTCAACGAAAACCTGAAAAAATGGCAGAAGATGGCGAAAACGCTCTATATGTGGTACTACACCACCTCGTTTTCCAACTGTCTTGCGCCCCTGCCGAACTTCGAGGCCTTCCGCAAGGATATGGCTTATCTGACGAAAAACAAGGTGCGCGGGTTCTTTTTGCAGGGCAACAACAAAATAAGCGGCGAGTTCGACGAACTGCGCGCCTACCTCTGCGCGAAGCTGCTCTGGCAGCCGAAGATGAGCAAAAAAGAATACTGGGCGATGATCGACGAATTCCTGGAGGGCTATTACGGCGCCGCCGCGCCCTTCGTGCGCGGCTATCTCGATCTTTTGATGGAGACCGAGCCGGACACGCACTTCCACCTCTACGGCGATCCCTTGCAGATCGCGCCGCCGAGATACCGGAAAATCAACGGGCGCGACGTTTTGGACACGAGCTTTATCGATCGCGGCAAAGAACTCTGGGACGCCGCGGAAAACGCCGTGCGCGAACACCCGAAGGAACTCAAACGCGTGAAAAAAGCGCGGATCCAGCATTTGTATTACGAGATCAACGTGCGCTTTGCAACGATCGCCTCCACGCCCGACCCGAGGGCGGAAATGAAAAAGTTAGAGCGCCTGAACCGCAGGCTCAACGCGCTCTTAAAGCGCTTCCATATCGACTTTATCGCGGAAAACAACCGCCGCGCGGCAAATCCCGACTTCCAGAACACGCCCTTGCAATGGGGCGCAAAAAACTAAAACTCCGGAGGCTACCATATGCGCAGATTCACCTTGATCCTGATTTGCCTCGGTCTTCTCCTTGCCGCTCTGACGGGCTGCACGCAGCCTGACGGCGATCTGGTCCTTGCAAAAAACGAACAGGCGCTTTATAACATCGTGATCGCCTCCGACGCAAGCGAGCCGACCCGCTACGCCGCAAAGGAACTCAAAGCCTACCTTGACCAAATCACGCTTTGCGACTTTGCGATCGTGACCGACGATACCGCTCCCTCCGGGCGCGAGCTTTGCGTGGGCAAGACCAACCGCGAAAAGGACGCCGAGATCGACCGCGAATCCTTGGGCGAGGAAGGCTATCTCTTCCACGAGAACGGCGAGCGGATCTTTATCTCCGGCGGCGGAGACCGCGGTACGGTCTATGGCGTTTACGGATTTCTGGAAGAGAAATTCGGCGTGCGCTATTACGCGGAAGGCGTGGAAAAGATCCCGGAAAACGCAAACCTTTCCTTGCCGCGCATTTTGCAGGACGAGATCGAAAAGCCGCTTTTCGATCAGCGCAACGAGAGCCTGCATCCCTCCGGCACGCTCACCTGGCTGGAAAAACAGCGCATCAACATGATCGGAAGTCATCCGGATCTGTCCGGAGCCGACGGGATCACCTTCTCCGCGCCGGGCTCCGCCCACACCTTCGGCCCGCTGATGGGCTGGGGCGAAACGCATTATAAGCAGCCCTGTCTGACGGATCCCGACACCTTTGATACCATGCTCAAAAGCGCAAGGGAGTATCTGGCGAAAAGCCCGGACGCCGACATCCTGTCCGTTTCGCAAAACGACGCCTCCTACACCACTTCCGGCGAGTGCGAATGCGAAAACTGCCAGGACGCGAAAGCGCGTTACGGCTCCTCCGGCGTACTGCTCGATTTCGTCAACCGGATCGCGGAAGCGCTCAAAGAGGATTATCCGGATCTTACAATCGAGACCTTTGCCTACTATCACACCGCCGAGCCGCCAAAAGGCGGGATCCGCGCGGCGGACAACGTGTCGGTGCGTTTCTGCAACCTGCCGAAATGTCTGCGCCATTCCTGGATCGAGGACGAGGGCAACGACAATCAGCTTTACGCCACCACCTCCTCGGACAATTTCAACTACTTGCGCGAGTGGAAGAATTATGCCGATCGCCTGTACGTTTGGGATTACGCTTCCAATTTCGGCTGCAGCTTCGCGATCACGCCGAATTTCGACATGCTCTACGACAACATCACCACCGCCTACGCGGAAGGCGTGGACGGCTACTTTATGCAGGGGATGGCGAACGTCGGCGAATTTACCGAGCTGCGCGCCTATCTTTGCGCAAAGCTCATGTGGAACCCGACTATGAGCAAAGAGGAATTCAACTACCACCTGTATGACTTTCTGGAGGGCTATTACGGCATCGACGCCGCACCCTATCTCAAGGACTATATCGATTACGCCGCCGAAGTCACCAGTTCGACGCATCCCTCGATCTATTGGGACACCATCCGCTACCTGCCGGTTTCGACCAAGACCGACGAGAACGGCAAGGTCGTGCTCGACACCACGGTGCTCGACCGCATGAAAGGCTATTTCGACGACGCGATGGCGACCGCCGAGACCACGGAGCAATTCGACCGCATCCGCAAATCGAGTATGCCGGTGCTCTACTATGAGATCGTGGCGCGTCTTGCCACGCGGGATAAGACCGGCGAAGGTCTGGAAACGATCCATGCTTTGAACCAAAGACTGTTCCAGATGACGCGCAAATACAAGATCACCCGCGTGCGCGAGGGCTACGGCGTCCCCGAAGCGCCGAACTTCGACAACGCGCCGCTCTACTGGGGCAACGGCTACTCGGGCATTTACTCTGACGCGACCCTGAAAGCCGCGCAGGAGCGCGAAAAACAGTAAAACGATCAAAGAAAAACACCAAAATTACTTTTTATTTCGACAGGTGATTATGAAAACCAT
>CADBPF010000009.1 GCA_902796545.1 uncultured Ruminococcus sp.
GCTTTCAGAGGCGCCGGAGCGCGCGGACGGCGTGATCTTGCCGGGCGGTCTGCGCGGGGTCGAAAACCTGAAAGCCAGCGCGAAGCTCCGGGCGCTTTTGGAACGCTACGACCGTCTCGGCGTGCCGTTTGCCGCGATCTGCGCGGCGCCGACCGTTTTGGATTCGATGAAGCTTTTGCGCGGCCGCAGGGTGACCTGCTATCCGACCTGTGCTTCGGAGATCACGGATGGCGCCTACGTCGGCGGCGCCGTGTGCGAAGACGGAGATCTGATCACCTCCGAGGGCGCCGGAACGGCGTCGCTCTTCGGTCTTGCGCTCGTGCGGGCGTGGGTCTCCGAGGATGCGGCGCAAAAGATCGCAAGCGGCGTTTGTATGCCGAAATGAGCGATTTTGCGGCGCAAAAGCAAGCCTTACGCAAAGAGCTTTTGCTTTCGCGCGCACTCTTTGATCCGCAGATTTCGGCGCGCGCCTCCGCGCGGATCTGCGAGCGCCTGATCGCGCAAGACCGGTTCCGGATCGCAAAAACGATTCTGTGTTTTTATCCGATCGGCGCGGAGATCCGGCTTTTTGAGTTCTTTTCCGCGGCGTGGGAAGCGAAAAAAACCTTATTGTTCCCGCGCTGCGTATCGGATACCCTGGAGTTTTACGAGGTCGGACCGGAAGCGTTTCCCGGACTGAAAAAGAGCCCGTTCGGGATCCCGGAGCCGGAGCCCTGCGGGAAACCCGATCGCTTTGCCGCGGGCGATCTTTGCATCATCCCCTGCCTTGCGGCGGATCGGGCGGGACACAGGCTCGGCTACGGCAAGGGCTATTACGACCGCTTTTTGGCGGCGCACCCGGATCTGGCCTCCGTCTGCGTTTTGCAGGAAGCGTTTTTGTTCGACGCGCTCCCCGCGGAAGCCTGGGATATGCGCGTGAAAAAACTGGTCACCGAAGACAGAGTGTTGAGGACTTCATGAAAAACAAAGCAGCGTTTACCGCTCCCTTTCTGTTATGCGTGGTGTTTGTGCTGTTGTGCCTGTCCGGCGCAATGGTGGACGCCGTGCAGAGCGTGAGCGCGAATTCGTATATCTCCGTTTCCATCATCCAGATCTTCGTGCTGCTTTTGCCGGTCGCGTTTTACTGCGGGATCCGCCGCCTGTCTTTCTTTGCCTCGGTCCGGATCCGCCCGGTACGCTGGCGGGATATTCCCTTTTTACTGCTCTGCGCCTGCGTGTTCCTGTTCGGCGCGGCAACGCTGAAGTTTTTGGGCTTTTCCCTGTTCGGAGCCGCCGCCGCGCATACCGCGCCTCTGATCGCGGAGCTGCCGCTCGGCACCTCCAACGCGCCCTTGGTGTTTTTGTGCTTTATCCTGATCCCCGCGCTTCTGGAAGAACTGCTCTTTCGCGGGCTGATCTTCTCGGAATACCGGTTCTACGGACCCTTCGGCGCGATCCTCGTTTCCGCGGCGATGTTCGCGATGGGGCATTTCTCCTTTGAAAATTTCGTGTTCTATCTCTTTTGCGGGATCGTGTTCGGGGTGATGACGCAGGTCTCCGGATCCATTGTCCCGGCAATGGTACTCCACGTCTTATATAATCTGATCGACGTTTATTACGAAAGCACCTTTTTCGACTACGTGGCGAAGACCGGCTCCTCCGCGGTGCTGTTCTATTTCTTCTGCGGGCTGTTCTTGCTCTTTTTCGTCTTGACGCTCGGCAATCTGGAACACACCTACGCCCGCCGCGCGCGCAGCGTGCGCGAGGGCGCAAAGCGGGCGCTCGAGGAGGAAGCCTCCCGGCAGAAAGCGCAAAAAAACGAACCGGAGTCCGCGGCAAAAGGAGAAAAACTGCGGGAGATCGTGTTTAACCCGGGCGTCGTCGTTTTGGTGATCCTGTTTTTGATCCGGGCGACCGGGATTCTGTAAGAAGAGAGGTTCAGGATGGAAGATCTGCAAAAAAACGAACCGAATTTAGAATCGAACGCTTCCGGCGAAGATCAGGATATTATCGCCGTGCGTCGTGTCACGCCGCAGCCTGCGCCGCAGCCTGCGCCGCGCCCCGCCGCGGGCGCCGTGCCGCATCGCCGTCCGATCCGCCGCCCCGTGCGCGCCGCCCGACCGACGCCGGGTAACCCGCGCCCCACGCCGGGCGCCGCGCGTCCCGTGCCGGGTAATCCGCGCCCCGCGCCAGGCGCCGCGCGTCCCGTACCGGGCAATCCGCAACCCGCGCAAGGAGCGGTTCGTCCGACCCCGGTCGAGGAGCGCCCCGCGCAAA
>CADBPF010000010.1 GCA_902796545.1 uncultured Ruminococcus sp.
ATCAACGGCTATCAGTCCTGGACCGAAACGCGCGAATTCTACGCCGACGCCCGCGAGCGCGACGTGACCGCCCTGCCCCGGGCGCTGGTGCGCAGCTTCGCGCTGGACCGGTACGGCGACGCGACCTTTTACGAATACGACAAGCGCGTTCTGCACGGATACGACGTGTTCTACGTGAAAGGCAAGACCGGCGCGTTTATCTGCAACTTGAACGCGAAAAACGCCTATCTGATCGTGGAGGTCGTGCGGCGCATCGGCGCGGTCACGCTCATTTCCGATATTCGCGGCAAAAAGCTCTGTGCGGGCGAAAGCTTCGTGATCTGCGATTATTTCTATCGCGGCAGCTTTGAGGACGGCATCCGCGCGTTTTCCGAGATCTTCCCGGAAAAGCCCGTTTCCGGAATCTTCGGCTATTCCTCCTGGTACAACTATTATCAGAACATTTCCGAAGAGATCCTCCTGCGCGATCTGGACGCGCTTGACGAGCGCTTCAATCTCTTTCAGATCGACGACGGCTACGAGACCTTCGTCGGCGACTGGCTGGACGTGGATCCGCAGAAGTTCCCGAACGGATTAAAGCCCGTACTCGACAAGATCCTGTCGCGCGGGTATCGGGCGGGCATCTGGCTTGCGCCCTTCGTGGCGGAGGAAAAGAGCAGGCTCTATCACGAGCACCGCGACTGGTTCAAGAAAGGCCCGGACGGTGAATGTGTGAAGTGCGGCTCGAACTGGAGCGGCTTTTACGCGCTGGATCTGGAAAACAAAGACGCGCTCGACTATATCGCAAAATGCTTGAAGCACTACGCGGATATGGGATTTACTTTCTTCAAGCTTGATTTTCTCTACGCCGCGAATCTTCCCGATTACGACGGAAAAACGCGCAGCGAGGCGGCGGAGTATGCCTATCGCTTCCTGCGGGAGACGCTCGGCGAGCATCTGATCCTCGGCTGCGGCGCGACCGTGTTCAACGCGCTCGGTAAATTCGACTATCTGCGCGTCGGTCCGGACGTGTCCTTGAAATTCGACGACGCCTGGTTCATGCGCTTCATGCACCGCGAACGCATCTCCACCAAGGTGACGCTGCAGAACACGATCTACCGCTCTTTTTTAGACGCGCGTTTCTTCGGCAACGATCCGGACGTGTTTTTACTGCGCGACGAGAACCTCGCTTTGAGTTTCGAGCAAAGACGCGCGCTTGTCACGATCAACGCGCTGTTCGGCAGCGTGATGATGACCTCCGACAACCTGTCCGGTTACGACGCGCCGAAACGCGCCCTGCTCGATCAGGCGCTGGAGCTCTTTAATTCGGCGCGCGTGACGGACTTTTCCAGACGCGGCGATGAGATCACCGTTCACTACACGCTCTCCGGCGCCGAACACACCTTGATCTACGACACCGAAAAGGGGGTCTTGAAATGACCGATAAAACCCGCGTGATCTTCCAAAACCCGATCGACCCGAAAACGATCGCCGCCGCGGAAAGATCCCGCGCGAAATACTTGAAAAAATACGGCGACGACACGAACGCCGACTACAAAATCAGTTTTATGCCGATCGAAACGCTGTCCCACATCGGCGCGCAGAATATCGTGTTCGGCGAAACCAACGCCGCTTTCGGCGAAAAGCCGCTGATCGTCGGCAATATCCGCATGGGCTTCGGGCATTACCGCATTTCGATCGCGATGGCGAGCGCGGCGCGGGCTTTGGGCTTTACGCCCTATTGGCTCGACCTTGCCTCGTTTGACGCGACCGGCAGTAAAATGATCCGCGAGCAAAACGACCTGTATTCCCTCGCCTCGCGCATTTCGCAGAAATCGCGGCTCTTCAACAAGCTTTTCTGGGAGCCCTTGAACAGCGAGGGCTTCAAAAAGCTCACCTACAACGCAAAGGATCAGAAAAACAGCGAGCTGCTCGTGCCGATCTTTCGCAATATCGACCGTTCGATCCCCTATATCGCGACGCACGTCTGGCCGAGTCAGGCGGCGATCCACGCGGGCATGACCCGCGTGGTCAACGCGATCCCCGACAACTGGCCGATGGGTCTGCACCTTTCCGAGGGCGCGATCCACACCGTGCAGACGCCGTTTGCGTATCTCGGCTACAAGACCTTGAACGGCTTTGCGAAAACGCCCCTGCGCGGCATTCCGGAATCAGACCTCAAAATGGTCGGCTGTTACGTGGATCACGAGCTGCTCGCAAACCTTGCCGAGGACAACCGTCTGCGCAAAGAGCGCGCCGCAAACGGCGAGCCTGTGCGGATCATGATGAACGTGGGCGGCGCGGGCGCCGGCGGCGATCTGTTCACCGCGATGATCGACCACCTGCTCCCCTACGTGGACCGGCACAAGGCCGCGCTCTTTGTAAACGTCGGCGATCACAAGGGCGTGCTCGACAAGATCCGCGCGCATTTGGGAGATCGCGCGGATCTGAAGGTTTTTTCCGACGACTACGACGCGTTCTGCAAGCACGTTGCAGAAATCCGCGGCGCGGCGGCAAGCGGTATTACGCTCGTGCATCACGAGTCGATCTTCCCCGCCGTGTATTCCACCAACCTGTTGATGCCGGTCTGCGATCTTCTCGTGACCAAGCCGAGCGAGCTTGCCTACTATCCGATCCCGAAGCTCTTTATGAAGCACATCGGCGGCCACGAGGTTTACGGCGCGATCTACGGCAGAGAGATCGGCGACGCGACCGACGAATACCCCGGAAAAGACGGGATCTGCGCGGCGCTGGATCGCCTGATCGGCGATCCGGAGATCCTTTGCCACCTCTGCGACCGGATCGACGTTTTGCACGCAAACGGCACCTACGACGGCGCGTATCGCTGCGTGAAGCTCGCTTCCGGCATGGAAAGATAAGCGCAAAAACGAAAAGCGCAGCACCTTTATGCCGCGCTTTTGTTTACCCGGTTTATCCCGCCTCCGTAACGGATCGCCAGAGATCGGCGTAAACGCCGTTTTGTTGAAGCAGGCTTTCGTGGTCGCCGCGCTCGGCGATGCCCTCGTCGGTGACGACCAGGATCTCGTGCGCGCCTTTCACGGTGGTGAGCCGGTGCGCGACGACGATCGTCGTGCGGCCGCGGCACAATTCGTCCAGACTTTGCTGGATCAAGGCTTCGGTCGCGTTGTCGAGCGCGCTCGTCGCCTCGTCCAGAATCAGAATCGGCGGGTTTTTCAGAAAGACCCGGGCGATCGAGATGCGCTGCTTCTGCCCGCCGGAAAGCTTCACGCCGCGCTCCCCGGTCACGGTATCGAATCCGTCCGGCAGGCTCATGATGAACTCGTAGATATTCGCTTTTTTCGCCGCCTCCACGACCTCGTCGAAGCTCGCGTCCGGATTTCCGTAGGCGATATTCTCATAGATCGAGGAATTGAACAAAAACACGTCCTGCGCGACGATGCCCACGTTGCGCCGCAGGGACGCGCGCGTCATGGTGCGGATATCCCGCCCGTCGATCCGGATCACGCCGGCGTTGATCTCGTAAAAGCGCGGGATCAGATGGCAGATCGTGGTCTTGCCGCCGCCCGTCGGCCCGACGAGCGCCAGCGTGCGCCCCGGCTCGACGGAAAACGACACGTCGCGCAGGATCTCGTGCGTGCGCTCCCCGTAAGAAAACGAGACCGCGTCAAACTCGATCTTCCCTTCTAACGTGCCGACCGCGATCGCGTCCGGCGCGTCCGCTTCCGGCGCGCAGTCCATGATCTCGCAAAAACGCGCAAAGCCCGTGATGCCGTTCTGGTACTGCTCCACGAAATTGACAAGCTTCCTGACCGGATTCATAAAGACGCTGATGAACATGATAAAGGCGGTCAGATCGGCAAGGTCGATCTTGCCGGAAATGCAGAAAAGCCCGCCGGCGACGTACAGGATCACCTGCAGAATATCGCCGATGAAGCCCGTGGTGCTGATAAACTGCGCCATGACCCGATACGCGTGCGAGCGCGCCTTTACGAACCTGCGGTTGCCCTCGCCGAAGCGGGCGTTTTCGTACCCGGTCGCGTCGTAGGCTTTTGCCACGCGGATGCCGGAAATGCTGTTTTCCAGCCCCGCGTTCACTTCCCCGATCTCCACGCGGGTCCGCTTGAACGCCTCCGACATCGAAACGCGCTTTTTGGCGGCGAACAGCACCATGACGGGAAGCGACAAAAACACGATCAGCGCAAGCGGCAGATAGATGCTCGCCATGATGACAAAGGCGCCGACAAGCATGATGATCGACAAAAACAGATCCTCCGGCCCGTGGTGCGCGAGCTCCGAAATATCCATCAGATCGTTGATGATCCGGGACATGATCGTGCCGGTCTTGTTGTCGTCGAAATACTTTAAGGGCAAGGTTTGCAGGTGGGCGAACACCTCTTTGCGCATATCCGCCTGGATCCGCACGCCGACGATGTGCCCGTAATAGGCGACGAAATAATTGAGCCCGTATTTGATAAGATAGATCCCCGCGAGCATCGCGCCGAAGACCAATAACAGCCGGATCTGCCCGTTGGGGATAAACTCGCGCAGCATGGTGCGGGTAATCACGGGATACACGAGATCGCACAAGGCGAGCACGAAAGCGCAGATCATATCCGCGCAAAACAGTTTCACGTGGGGACGGTAATATTTTGCAAAGCGGCGGATCATATCAAAACTCCCCGATCGTCCGCGCGCCGGCGGAAAGCCGGACGGGATAGATCCGCGCGTCCAGCCCGAAGGACTGCCGATAGGCGTCTTTCACCGAGCGGCAAAACGCTTCCTGCGCGTCAAAGCGCACGAGATTCACGGTGCAGCCGCCGAAGCCGCCGCCCGTCATGCGCGCGCCGTACACGCCGGGCGTGCGGGCGGCAAGATCCACGAGAAAATCGATCTGATCGCAGGATACTTCAAAATCGTCCCGCAGGGAACGGTGGGAGGCGAACATCAGTTCGCCGAAATCCCCGGCGTTTCCGGCTTCCAGCGCTTCTACCGCGCGTTTCACGCGCGCGTTCTCACTTACCGCGTGGCGGGCGCGGCGGTACGAAAGATCGTCCAATACCGCTTTGTGCGCTTCTAATTGCGCCTCGGTAAGCGAGCAGAGCGCCAAAGTCGGGATCACGGCGTCCAGCGCCGCCCGCGCCGCCTCGCACTCGGCGCGGCGCGCGTTATACCCGCCGGAGGAAAGCTTGTGTCTGACCCCGGAATTGACCGCTAAAAAGCCGCAATCGGGAAACTGCGCGCGAACGTATCGCACCTCTTTGTGAAAAGTATCGAGCAAGAGCGCATGATCCTTTTTGGAAAGCGCCGACGCGAATTGATCCATGATGCCGCAGTTCACGCCGAGCAGTTCGTTTTCCGCGCTCCAGGCGATTTCTGCAAGCTCAACGCGCCCGGGATCCAACTGAAAAAGCGCGCTGATCGCAAAGGCGCAGGCGACTTCCAGCGCCGCGGACGAGGAAAGCCCCGCGCCGTAGTCGAGATCGCCGTAAAAATATAATTTCGCGCCCTGCGAAAAGCGGTAACCCGCGCGCAAAAACGCCAAAACCACGCAGACCGGATAATCCGCCCAGCCTCCGCTCAAAGTCAGCTTGTCCGCCGCAAGCGAAACGGGAGCGGACGGAAAACTCTCGGAATAAAACGAAAACCCGCCCTCCGGATCGGGCGCGGCAAGACAAACGACGCCCTGCTCTATGGCGCAGGGCAGCACGTATCCGCCGTTATAATCCGTGTGCTCGCCGATCAGATTGACTCTGCCCGGCGCAAAGGCGCATACCTCGGGCAGACGCCGGAAAACGCGCTGAAACGCCTCTTTTTTCGATCCTGTCATAAACACCTCGTAAAACGCAGGATCATTATACCAAAACGACCGGGATCTGACAAGAGTTCCCGAAGAATCTCCGCTTTTCCTCTTGATTTTTGGTATAAACTATGTTATATTTATTATTTAGAAATTCTTCACCTTATCAGGAGCTGCCATGAAAGAACGGACTGCGGCGGAAAAACGGGGCGTGCGTTTGCGCACGACCAATTTCGTTATGGTCGCGATCGCCCTGATCCTCAGCGTGGCGCTCTTTCTTTCGGTCTATCAGACCAACGACAGTTACGAAAAGACCAGAGAAGCCGCGGAGAACTATATCACGCTGCAAAAGTGCGCGCAAAGCATGCAGGATTCTTCGGATTATCTGACCGAACAGGTGCGCGGCTTTATCATGACCGGCGCCTCCGAATATCTCGACAATTACTTTCACGAAGCAAACGTTTCCAGACGCCGCGACCAGGCTTTGGCGACCTTAAAAGAACACCTCGGCGAAACCGAAACCTATTTTGCCCTGGAAGCCGCGATGAACGGTTCCGTGGATCTGATGCAGGTCGAATGCTACGCCATGCGGCTCGCAGTCGACGCCTACGGATATCGCCTCGCCGACGCCCCGGTCGAGATCCAAAGCGTCGTTCTGAGCGAGAACGATCTGACGCTGGATTCGCAGGAGCTGCAAACCCTTGCCCGCGAGCTTGTGTTCAACGACGCGTACCGCGAACAAAAAGAGAAGATCAGTTCCAACACCCGCCGGTGTCTTGTGGGACTGGAAGAAGAGGCGGAAACCAATCAGACCACCGAGGCGGATCACCTGCGCGATCTTCTGCTCCAACAGCAGGTGCTGATCGCCGCGCTGATCGCAACGATCTTGGGCTATGCGCTGATCGTCTCCGTCCAGGTCGTTGCTCCCCTGTTGCGCGCGATCCCGCGCATCCGCGAGGGCAAGTCCATCCCCGTGCGCGGCGCAAAGGAATTCCGCTTTCTTGCCCGCACCTATAACCGGATGTCGGAAGCCAACCGCAAGAGCAAAAAGCGCCTGATCTACGAGGCGCGCCACGACCAGCTCACCGACTTGCTCAACCGCAACGGCTACGAGTCCCTCACCCAGTCGATCGATCCCTCCAACTCCGTGCTGCTGCTCATCGATATCGACCACTTCAAGAGCATCAACGACACCTACGGACACGACGTGGGCGATAAGGTGCTGGAACTGGTCGCGGACACGCTGAAAGCAAACTTCCGCGAAAACGATTATATCTTCCGTTTCGGCGGCGACGAATTTGCCGTCATTATGCAGGACGCGGACAAAAACTGCCGCGAACTGATCGTAAACAAGGCGGCACGGATCAACGAGTCGCTGTCCGAAAAGCGCGAGGGCGTTCCCGTGGTGAGCGTTTCCGTGGGCGTTGCCTTCGGCAAGGAAGAAAGCGAGTCGCAAAACCTGTTCAAGGAAGCGGATATCGCACTCTACCGCGTGAAGGAAAATAAGCGCGGCGGCGTGGAATTTTTCGCGTAAAGATCCCGTGTTTTGGCGCCGGAAGGATCCCTTTCGGCGCTTTTTTCTTGAAAAACGGCGGAAAAAATGCTATACTTTTTCCAACATACGAAGGAGGGTTTTCCGTTTATGAAACGACCGATCAAAGCAAACGTGAGCTGGGTGGGCTATCTCGACTGGGAGCTTGAGAGCTTTCACGGCGACGATTATTCCATTTTCAACGGCTCCAGCCAGAACGCCTATCTGATCGAAGAGGAAAAGACCGTTCTGATCGATACCGTCTGGATCCCCCACCGTTTTGATTTCGTGGAAAATTTAGAAAAAGAGATCGATCTTGACAAGATCGACTTTATCGTTGCAAACCACGGCGAATGCGACCATTCCGGCGCTTTGACCGCGCTGATGGAGAAGATCCCGAACACGCCGATCTACTGCACGCAGAGCGCCGTGCAGAGCCTGAAAGGTCAATACGGCGACCGCGGCTGGGATCTGCGCGTGGTCAAGACCGGGGACACCCTCGATATCGGGCACGGCAAACAACTCGTGTTTCTCGAGATGAAGATGCTCCATTGGCCGGATTCGATGGCGACCTATCTGACCGGCGACAATATCCTTTTCTCCAACGACGCCTTCGGTCAGCATTTCGCGGTGGAAGAGCTCTTCAACGACAAAGCCGATCAGTGCCTCTTATACAAAGAAGCGATCAAGTATTACGTGAATATCTTGAACCCCTTCTCCCCGCTCGTGAAACGCAAGATCGAGGAGATCAAGGGGCTCGATCTGCCGATCGACGTGATCGCGCCCTCCCACGGGGCGATCTGGAGAGAAAACCCGATGCAGATCGTGGAGCAGTACGCGATCTGGGCAGACGCCTATCAGGAAAATCAGATCACCGTTTGCTACGACACCATGTGGGAAGGCACCTCGAAACTCGCGCACGCGATCGCAAACGAGATCCACAACCAAAGCCCGGAGACCGTGGTCAAGGTCTTCAACGTGGCGAAATCGGACAAAAACGAAGTGATGACGGAGATCTTCAAATCCCGCGCGATCGCGCTCGGCAGTCCGACGGTATCCAACAGCATCCTTTCGAGCGTGGCGGGCTTTTTGGAATTTGCCAAGCAGTTGAAATTCAAAAACAAGCGCGCCGCGGCGTTCGGCTGTTACGGCTGGAGCGGTGAGAGCGTGAAGATCCTAAAAGAAAAACTGGCGGAAGCGGGCTTTACGGTCACAGAAGAGGAGATCCGCTCTCAATGGAACCCGGGGAAAGCCGATTTTGCGCAGGTCCCCGCGCTGGTAAAAGAACTGATCGCAAAATGATCCCGCAAAACTACAAAAGGCGACGGCAAATGCCGTCGCCTTTCGTTTTACTTTTTACGCGCTTGGTTCGTTTCTGCCGCCGGGAGGATCGCCGCCCATTCCGCTCTGCTCGCCCATATCGCCGGGGCTTGCGCCCATGCCTTGATCGCCCATACCGCCGAAAGCGGAGCCGCTTGCGGCGCTTCCGACAGTATTGAGCGTATCGGAAAGCGTGATCTCGTATTCGGTCTGACCGATCGTGACGGTATAGCTTTCGCCGAGCGTAAACTCCGGGATACTGACGATCGCCGAAGAAAAGCCGTAGGGGATCGTTTCTTCCAAAAGCGTGTTGCCTTGCGCGTCGGCGATGCGTAAGGTACTCTGATCGCCCGTTGCCTCAACCCCGAGTAAGACCGAGGCTTGCGCGGAGCCGGAGGTGAAGTTTTCCGCCATGGAGCCGTTGCAGCAGCCGACGACCGTGCCGCCCGAGATCTCGCAGACCCCGCCGGACTCGCTTGCGTAATCGAAGGCGTTGTTGCCGGCATTGTTTGCCGCGCTCACGAGCACCTTGCCGCCGGTGATGAAAATATCGCCGTTGGAGTCGATGCAGTCCGCGTCCTGCCCCGTGGGGTTATAGATGCGCGTGGTGCCGCCGGAGATCAGAACGTAGATCCCGTTTGCGGAGGTTTCGGCAGTGCTCGTTTCAAAATCCCCCGTGCTCCCGGCGCTTGCCGGCGCATTGCCGGGCGCGCCTCCGTTCCCGACTCCGCCCGTCCCGCCGGGCGCAGAGCTGCCGGACCCGTCGGACGCGTTGATCCCGTCGTCGCTGCAATAGATCGTAAGGTCGCCGCCTGAAATCGTGACGGTCACGCCCTCCAGACCCTCGTAGCAGTTTTCGATCAACAGCGTGCCGTTTTCCCAAAGAAGGTCGGTGTCCGAATGGATCCCGTCGTCGCCGGCGGTGATCGTGAAGGTCCCGCCCGAGACCGTGATCGCGCCCACGGCGTTCACGCCGTCGTCGCCGGCGGTGATCGCAAAGGTGCCGGACTCGATATAGAGATAGCCGTTCTCCCCCGCGACGCTGATCCCCTCGTCTGAAGCGTTCACGGTGAGATTCGCGCTTGTAACGCGGATACTGTCGTTTGCGCGGATCCCGTCGCCCGCGGACGCGTTTACCGTGATCGTACCGCCCGTGATGACCAGATCGTCGTTTGCGGAGATTCCGTGCTTGTAAGACGCGCTGACGGATAAGGCGCCCGAGCCGTTGATCGTGAGATCGTCGTGGGAAAAGATCGCGCCGTCCGCGCCGTCTGAAATCGCCGCGCTGGAATACGTATCGCCGGAAACGAAGGTGTTTTCGGTGTTTTCCGCCAAGGTCAGGAACACTTTGTCCGCGTTTGCGACCCGAAACGCCGCGTTGTCCGAGCAGGTGATCGAGACGCCGTTTAAGAGGATATGCACCTTTGCGGTGTTCTCGGCGTCCACCACGAGCGCGCCGTCGGAAAGCGTTCCCGTGACCTCGTAATAGCCGTCGGAGGCGATGACCACGGTGTTTTGATACTGATACGTCCCCTTGCCCGTGAATGTGGAGCCAGAATCGGACAGGACGATCGTGTTTGCGTTTTCCCTGTCCCAGGTGCCGTTCAGATCCGCGTTGGTGAAATATTTCGCGTCGGAACCAGCTTCCGAATCCTCGTCCACGACAAGCGTGATCCCGAGCGCCTCGCCGTTCATGAACAAAACGGTGAGGATCAGCGCAAAGATCATCACGATCACGCAGATAAGATCGATCCGTTTGTGGGATGACATCGGGTTTACTCCTTATCGAACATCGGTTTTTTTGCGTGCGTCAGCCCATATAATCGCCGTTGTAGCTGACGAGCACCGCGCTTTTCACGCCGGGCAGCTCGGAGAGCCGGTTGATAAAGCCGGTATCGGAATCCTTCATGCGCACCTCGGCGTTGACCTCCACCATACCCTTCTGCACGGTCTTGGATTTGACGGAGAATTTCGTGACCTGCTTCTGCAAAAAGTCCAAAGCCGCCTGCTCGCTTGCCTGATCCTCCGTGCGCAAAACCACGATATAGGGGTTGATATGGCTTTTGCGGTTGGCAAAGATCAGAAGCACGACGCCGATGATCACGCTGCCGAAGACCGCCAGGGGGATCATCCCCGCCGCAAGCACGATGCCCGCCGCGATCGCCCAGAACAAAAACGCGATGTCGATCGGTTCTTTGATCGCGCTTCTGAAACGGACGATGGACAGGGCGCCGACCATACCGAGGGACAGCACCACGTTGGAGGTGACTGCCAAGATCACGAAGGTGGAGACCATGGTGAGCGCGACCAGCGTGACGCCGAAGCTTGCCGAATACATAACGCCGGCGAAGGTCTTTTTATAGATGAAGAAGATAAACAGTCCGATCGCAAAGGACAATACCAGGGCGATCACCATATCCAGAATGGAGACCGCGGTCACGTTTTCTAAAAAACTGGATTTGAAAATGTCGGAAAAACTCATAATCTGACTCCTTTTTTACAAATGGTTTTGTGGATAAGCGTTTCTGCGTTCAGTCGTAAAGCCGACAGGATGCGTATTTGGAAAAGGCGCTCGTTTGGGTCGTGGGGGTCTGGACCAGATCGTGCACGAGCGAGGGCAAAAACCCGTCCCATTTGACTTCCAAAATATTCGGGTCGCCCGGGATCGGGATCGTGACGCAGTCCCAGACCAGCAGATCCGTGCAGGAAAGCCCGGTGCGGATGTGGTAATCGAGCGTGACGCGCACGTTGCCCGGCGCGTATAAAAAGGCTTCACGCGTGTAGTCCACTATCGTGCGCGGGCGCAACAGATTCCCTTGCAGCTTGCGGTAAAACTCCCGCATGATCGGCTCGTCCCGCATCCGGATCGCCTCAAACTCGCCGTGTGCGAGCGCGTCCGCTTCCTCATACGAGAGCTTTGCCGACTCTTTTTTTCCGAGTCCCGCAAGTTTACTCTTCTTTTCCAGGCGGATAAACGAGGTGTCGCCGTTATAATACCGGATACGGAACTTTTCCCTGCGGCTGATCCCGCTTAAACTCTCTTTGAGCGCCGTGTCGTAGAGATCGTCGAAATATAAGCTCCGGATCTCGTACTTGCCGTCGATCGCGTGGGGATCTTTTTGAAGCACGGCGCAGAATTTCGCGCGAAGAGCGAGCAGATCGGCAAAACTGATCTCATGCTTTTTCTCATGGCGATAATCCATCTTGCACACTCCTTTCTCAACGTTTCCGCGTACAGGATAGCAGGCAAACCTTAAAGCAATCTTAAAAAAAGAAACCGTTTCGAAAAAATTTCGAAACGGTTTCTTTTTCCTCGGTCTTGTTTCAGAAGATCACGGTAAACCGGATGCGATCCGGCGCAAGATAGTCGGCATAGATCCCCTTGCCCGCCTTTTCGGCGATCGTTTTTGCCACGGAAAGCCCGACCCCGAAGCCGCCGGAAGAGCCCTGCGTGCGGGCGCCGTCCGCGCGATAAAAGCGATCGAACAGGCGCTCCGGCGCGCAGTCCGGCAGATCACGACAGGTGTTTTCGATATCAAAGCGGATATGCTTGCCCTCCCGCGCAAGAGATACCCGGATCTCGCCGTCCTCGTCGGAGTACTTGACGGCGTTTTCAAAGAGGATGGAAAACAGCTCCTCGATGCGCGCCTTGTCCGCGAAAGCGTCGATCCCCGGCGCGATCTCTTTAGAAAAGGAGATCCGCTTTTGCCCGATCGGCTCCGAAAACGCCTCCGAAAAGCTTTCGCACAGATCGCTCAACGAGAATCTTTCCGGCGTCCAGGTCTGCGCTTCCTCCATGCGCGACAGCTTCAAAAGCCGATCCGTCAAGCCGGACAGGCGGGTCGTTTGTTCTTTGATATTGCGGCTGTACTTGCTCTCGCCGCTATACAGCTCCATCGCCTCCGTATTGGACCGGATGATGGCAAGCGGCGTTTTGAGTTCGTGTCCCGCGTTGGTCACGAATTGCTTCTGGCGCTCCATATTCTCCGCGATCGGGCGGATCACGCGCCGCGAGAGCGCGATCACGAACACGAGCATCAAAGCCCAGGCGACGATCCCGCCGCCGATCGAGATCAAAAGCACGTTGAAAAACGCGCCGTATTCGTCCGTTACGTCCAAAAAGACCACGCACTTGCCGTCTTCTTCCCGCAAGTCCGCCACGCGGTAATGAAATCTGCCGAAGACGCCCGTTTCCTTTGCGCCCGCAAGCGCGCTTTCGGCAAGCTCGATCGCATCCTCCTCGTCCACGGCGCTCGTGCGCTCGCAATCGACGCGGGTCACTTCCCCGTCCTCGTCAAAGCAAACGAGAAAGAAGTTCGAGGACATCAAAACGTCGTAATCGTTTTTGCGGCCCTCGGGAAACTCACTGTCGCGCCACGGCGCCCGATGATCGTCGTCCCGCTTTGCGTCTTCCCCGGCAAACTCCGGCGGGATGAGCCGCTGCGGCTCGCCGAGCGTTTCGGCGAGCATCGACAAGGTCTCGCCCACGCGGTTTTCCGTGAATACGAGATCGAAAACGTTGATCGCGGCAAGCAAGACCACAAGCAGCACCGTCACGGCAAGCTGCGCCGTGAGGATGAACTTTTTCTGTAAGGTACGGATCACAAGCCTTCCTCCAGAGTATAACCGAGATTGCGCTTCGCGCTGATGACGGCGCGGCTTCCGACCGACCGGATGCGCTTGCGCAGATAGGACAGATAGACCCAGACCGTGTTCGCCTCGGCTTCGGAATCGTAGCCCCAGGCGCGCTCGATCAGCTGATCGGTGGACAGGCAGGCGCCCTGATTCAACATCAGCACCTCCATCAGGCGGTACTCCGCTTTCGGGAGTGTGACGCGCTTGTCGCCGCAGGACAGCTCGAAGGTCCTCTGATCCAAATTCAAGTCGCCGCAGCAAAGAACGCTCGGCGTGAAGGTCTCCTTACGGCGCAGCATGGCGCGGATCCGGGCAAGCAAAAGCTCCATGGAAAAGGGTTTGGGCAAATAATCGTCCGCCCCGAGATCCAACCCCGCGATCTGATCCTCCACCTCGCTTTTGGCGGTGAGCAGCAAGATCGGTGTTTTGACCCCTTGCGCGCGCAGGGTCTTCAAAACGGTAAGTCCGTCCATACGCGGCATCATGATATCCAGAATGATCCCGTCGTAGGAATCGGCGCGGGCGTAATCCAGCGCATCGGCGCCGTCATAGACCGCGTCAACGAGATACTTGTGATAGGTTAAAATATCGACGACCGCGTCGGATAAGGCGCGCTCGTCTTCCGCGTACAAGAGTTTCATTTTTCATCCCTCCGGGATCTAATCTACCAAAACGACCTTAAGGATACCTTAAAAAGAAAAAGCGTCGGAGTCAGGACGCTTTTTTGAAATTTTCTTTTCTGCGGTAGTGGAAATAGAGGACGATATCCGCGGTGACCATACAGAAATTGAGGATATAAAAGAACAGAACGTACCAGGCAAAGGATGCGCTTAAAAGCTTTGCCGCGATCCCGCAGAGATAGCCGAAATCAATGAGCAGTAAAAAGGCGAGGCTTTTCCCTTTGGTGCTTTTGTTTTTGTAGGTCGTGAGGATATTGTTCGGCCAGGAAAAGCCGAACGCGATGAGCATGGCGATCTCGAAAATCTGTGACATGATACCGTTCCTTTCAAAGCTGATCGGAAAGCAATCTTTCCGTAAGTTCGGCTACGCTGCGGCAGATATAGTCCGCGCCCGCGGACAGAAGCTCCGCCTCGTCCCCGTAACCGTAGGTCACGCCCAAAGACGCAAGCCCGACTTCCTTTGCGCCGAGGATATCGTATTTCCGATCCCCGATCATCAAAGCGCCGCGTTGATCCTTGACCGAAAGCGCGCTGAGGCAGGCGCGGATCACGTCCGCCTTTTCGGCGCGGGTCTTTTCGTTCAGATCGCTTCCGACGATCGCGTCGAACGTCTCCGCCAGTCCCTCGCGGCGCAGGATCTGCTCGGCAAAGGGCTGGGGCTTGGAGGTGGCAAGCGCTAACTCGTATCCCGCGCGCTTCAAGGCGCGGATCGCCTGCGGGATACCGTCGTACACGCGGTAAAGCAGCATGGCGCCCCGATCGCGGTAAAACTCGCGGTAATAGGCGACGGCTTTGCCGCAATCTTCTTCCGGCACGCCGGCGAAATGATGAAAGGAATACGGCAGCGGCGGCCCCAAAAAGGGATCGAGCAGATCCCACGCGATCGGCTCGTATCCGAGGCGGGAGAGCGCGTACAAGACGCTTTTCTTCACGCCCTCTCCGGAATCGATCACGGTGCCGTCTAAATCAAATAAGAGATACGGATAGTTCATATTTTCGGAAAGTGCGGCGCACGTGTCCGTGCGCCGCGTTCGTTATTCTTTAGTGGGGTCGCTTGGGTCGGATCCGTCCGGCCGCTCGCCTGAGGGATCGGCGCCGGTTCCGGAAGAAGGCTGCGGATCGAAGAGATTTAACTTCTGTTCTTCCTTTGCTTTCTTCTGTTCCGCCGATTTGTTTTCGGTCAGGCTCTTTTCTTTCTTTTCAGCCCCGATTTTTTCCAATTCCTCTTCGCTTGCGCCTTTCATCGCGGCGTCGAACTGATCGCCGTCCATGACCTCGTGCTTCATCAGATACGCGGCGATGAAGTGGAGCTTGTCCGAATGATCCTCTAAAATCTTCTTGGCGCGGGCGTACGCCGCATCGACAATCTGCATGACCTCGTCGTCGATCATAGCGGCGATCTTTTCGGAATAGTTGCGCTCGCGGCCGAAATCGCGGCCGAGGAAGATCTCCGTCTGACCCGTGCCGTACACGATCGGGCCGAGTTTTTCACTCATACCGTAGGTGGTGATCATGTTGCGAGCGATCTCGCTTGCGCGCTGGATGTCGTTGGAGGCGCCCGTGGAGCTGTCGGAAAGGACGAGCTGTTCGGACACTCTGCCGCCGAGCAGGCTCACGATCTCTTCTTCCATTTCCGTCTTGGAGAGATAGGATCTGTCCTCATGCGGACGCGTGAGCGTGTAACCGCCCGCACGCCCCGCCGGGATGATGGAGATCTGATGCACGGGGTCCTGCGTTTCCAGACAATAGGTGACGATCGCGTGACCGGTTTCGTGATAGGCGGTGAGCTTGCGCTCTTTTTCGGTGATGACGCGGCTCTTCTTCTGCGGGCCGACCGCGATGCGCAAAATCGCGTCCTCCAGCTCGGGCATCCCGATCAGCTTCTTGCCGCGCCGCGCCGACAAAAGCGCCGCCTCGTTCAAGAGGTTTTCCAGATCCGCGCCGGTAAAGCCCGCCGTGCCCTGCGCGATCGACGCAAGATCCACGGTCTTTTCCAGGGGCTTGCCCTTGGCGTGTACCTTCAAAATGGCCTCTCTGCCGCGGATATCGGGGTAATTCACCGTGATCTGACGGTCAAAACGGCCGGGACGCAGCAGCGCCGGGTCCAGAATATCGGGACGGTTGGTCGCCGCCATGACGATCACGCCGTCGTTGGTATCGAAACCGTCCATTTCCACGAGCAGCTGGTTCAAGGTCTGTTCGCGCTCGTCGTGACCGCCGCCCAGACCCGCGCCGCGGTGACGGCCGACGGCGTCGATCTCGTCGATAAAGACGATACACGGGGCGTTTTTCTTTGCGGTCTCAAACAGATCGCGCACGCGGCTTGCGCCGACGCCCACGTACATTTCCACGAAATCGGAGCCGGAGATCGAGTAAAAGGGCACGCCCGCTTCCCCTGCGACCGCCTTGGCAAGCAGGGTTTTCCCGGTGCCGGGAGGGCCGACGAGCAGCATCCCGCGCGGGATGCGCGCGCCGAGCGCCTGGAATTTGGCGGGGCTCTTTAAGAACTCCACGACTTCTTTCAATTCTTCTTTTTCCTCGTCCGCGCCGGCAACGTCGCCGAAAAAGACCTTCTTCTTTTCATCCGCGCCGAGTTTCGTGCGGGCGCGTCCGAACGCGTTGATCTTACTGCCCTTGCCGCCGGACATCTGATTCATCACGTAAAACCACATGACGACGAAAACGACCAGGATGATGAGATACGGCAAAAAGCTCAACCACCACGGCGTGTGGACCGGCTCTTCGAGATCGTAAAAGCTGATCGTGCCGTCGGCATACTGCTCGGCGATCGTATCCCCTTCCTGCGCCCAGAACAGCCCGAGGTCGCGCAGGCGGTATTTCAATTCTCCGCCGTCCTTTAAGGTCAGCGTGATCTGGTCGTTGGTATCCACGACAAACGACTCCACTTTCTTCTTTTCAAAAGCGGAAATGATGTCGCTGTAACGGATCTCTTCCTTGACCGCGCCGCCGAACAGCGCCGTGGTAAGAAGCAGGATCCCCGCGATCAGCACCACGTAAAAAAGGATAATCTTCAAATTTGATTTCATAAAAACCGTACTCCTTGTTTCAGGGGCTTATCCCTCGTAAACCTCCGGCTTCAAAACGCCGACGTATTTGAGATTGCGGTATTTTTCGCCGTAATCGAGCCCATATCCGATCACGAACAGATCGGGCGCCTCCTTGCCGGAAAAGTCCGCCTTGATCGGCGCCTGTCTGCGGCTCGGTTTATCGAGAAGCGTGCAGAGGCGCACGCTTTTGGTGCCTTTGTCGGCAAGCACGGACTGCACTTTGTGCATCGTGTGGCCGGTATCCAGGATATCCTCGATGATCAAAACGTGCGCGTCTTTCAATTGCGCGTCGGTCGGGGCGAGGCGGATCTCCACGACGCCGCCGGAAACGGTGCTTTTGCCGTAGGAGGACGCCTGCATGAACGACAATTCCAAGGGCAGATCGATCTCGCGCACGAGATCGGAGAAAAAGATCACGCTGCCCTTCAGAACGCAGACCACCATCAGCCGTTCGCCCGCTTCGACCGCGGCGCGATAGGCATTCGTGATCTCCCGCCCGAGCCGCGCGACGATCAGGCGCAGTTCTTCCTCGTTGATGAGCACTTCGGACACGTCTTCGTCCATGGGCGTATAACGCATATCACTCATATTGTCTCCTTTTTTGAAGCAGGATCTCATAGATCCCGCCGGAAATCAGCCGGATGGTCAATTCTTCCCCGCCGTCGGAGCGCACGCGGTCGTCGCACAGTTCGCCGGGGACCCACAAAACGCCCTGCTCGTCCGCGATCACGGGAAAAGCCTTGCGCAGCGCCGGCGGGTATTTGCGCGAAGCCAAGAGATCTTTGACGCGCCGCGATCTGCCGCCGACGCAAAGCCGATCGTCTGAAAGCGCGTATCGCACGCAAAGATTCCCGAAGATTTTAGCACGATCGAGCGTGCAAAATGTGTGGAATTTGTAAACATTTTCCGCTTTTTCCGAAACGCTCGGCGAAAAACAAAACTCGTGGCCCGAAAAATAAACGCTGACCGAGCGCTCTAAAAGCGCGTTCCGATCGACGATACGCGCCTCCTCCGGAGGGATCAGAGCCGGATCTTTGCCGGCAAAAAGCGCTGCAGAGTCGAAAAAGAACGAAAACCCGCCGCCGACTTCCACGCGGCGGTCGGAGGCGCCGGAGCCGATCAGGCGGCGCACCGCCTCGAAGCGTTCGCCGGACAAGGGCTCGTCGCACCCTGCGGCGGACAGAAAACCGGAAAGAAGATCGTATAAAAACGCGTGCGTCGCGCGCCTCTCCGCAAGCGGCTTCAAAACGGATAAAGGCGCGCCGGTATCGGCGTTTTCGATCGACAGGCGGCGGCGGTATTCCAGAAACGCGGCTTCCAGCGCGCGCCTTTGCGCGTTCAAGGTCGCGGTCATGCTCAAAACGGTCCGGTCGAGCGCGGGATTTTGTTCCTTGAGCCGCGGCACGATCGCGCGTCTGACGAAATTGCGCGGGATCTTGAGATCGCGGTTGGTTTCGTCCCGGACAAAGGGGACGCCGTTTTGTTTGCAGAAGCGCTCGGTCTGCCCGGCGGTAAGCCGGATCAGCGGGCGGATCACGCCGTCCGGCCGGCACGGGTCAATGCCGGAAAGCGCCTTGATCCCGCCGCCGCGGATCAGCGCGAGCAGGACGGTTTCGGTATTATCGGAGGCGGTGTGCGCGGTGGCGATCTTGGATAAATTCTGTTTTTCCGCCACTTCCTTCAACGCGGCGTAGCGCAGCTTGCGCGCCGCGTGCTCCAAAGACAGCCCGTGCGCGCGCGCGTAGTCCGAAGCGTTGACGCGGCGCAGATAATACGGCACGCCGTTTTCTTGACAAAGCTTGCGGCAGAGCGCCTCGTCCCGATCCGCGCTTTTGCGGATCCCGTGATGCACGTGGCACGCCGCCACGCTGATCCCAAAATCCTTGCGGTGGGCGCACAATAGAGAAAGCAGACAGACGGAATCCTTGCCGCCGGACAGGGCGACGAGGACCCGGTCGCCCTCCTGCAGCATCCCGTAGTCCCGGATCGTTTCCGAGAAGATCCGGTCGGTCGGATCAGCCGTTTTCCGGCGGGACCTGTTCGTCGTCATAATGCTTTTCTACCGTGGAAAACCGCGTGTAGGCGCTTTCCCAGTATAATTCGACCTTGCCGGTCGCGCCGTGACGGTTTTTCTCCAAAAGACACTCGACGGTGTATGCCGGCGGGCGGTTGGCAAAATCATAATACTCGTCGCTGTGCAGGAAAATGACTGCGTCCGCGTCCTGCTCGATCGCGCCGGAATCGCGCAGATCGGAAAGCTGGGGGCGTTTGTCGCCGCCGGAACGCTTGGTGTTGGCGCGGGACAACTGCGAGCACAGAATGATCGGGACCTGCAGCTGGCTCGCCATGATCTTCAAGGAACGCGTGATCTCCGCGACCTCGACCGCTTTGTTTTCGTTTTTGCGGCTGGCGTCGCTGTCCATCAACTGCAGATAGTCGATCACGACCAGCCCCAGATCCTTGACCCTGCGTAATTTCGCGAACATTTCCGAGGGGCGGATCGAGGTGGTCTCATCCAATAACAGGTTCTGATTCTGGCACAGCGCGGTCACGCTTTCCGCCAGTTTATCGAAATCGCTCTGGCTTAAATCGCCCGTGCGCAGTTTCGAGGAATCGATCCGCGCTTCGCTTGCCGCAAGACGCGCCGCAAGCTGGGTCGGGCTCATTTCGATCGAGAAGATCGCGACCTTGCGCGGGTCGTTGCGGGCGACGGCGGCGGCGATATTCATGGCAAAACTCGTTTTGCCCATGCCGGGTCGGGCGCCGATCAGGATCAGATCGCCCGGCTCCATGCCGTTGAGCAGGCGGTCGAGATCGGAAAAATGGGTCATGATCCCCAAAGCGCCGTGCTTTTTCTTCAAAAGATCCAGGCGCGCGTAGAGCGCGTTGAACGCGTGGTAGATCGGGCTCAAGCCCGCGCGATCCCTGCCGTTGTTCAGATCGTAGATGAGCTGTTCGGAGCTGTCCAGGATCTTTTGCGCTTCCTCGCCCTGCTCGTACGCCGCCTCGCGGATCTGCTCCGATACGGCGATCAGCTTGCGCAGCATCGACTTATCCCGGATGATCTGCGCGTAGTCCTTCACGTTGGCGCTGGCGGGCGACAGTTCCGCGATCTGTTTGAGATACTCGCGCCCCGCGGCTTCCTGATAGACGCCGTTTTTCACGAGCTCGTCGAGCAAGATCACCGCGTCCACGTTGGAGCGGGTCTGCCGCAAGGTCATCGCGGTGGCAAAGATCGCCTGATGGACCTCCAGATAGAAGTCCTCCGGGCGCAAGAGTTCCGCCGCTTCGTCCAAATTGCGGATGTCTAAAACGATCGCGCCCAAAAGCGCCTGCTCCGCATCGACGGAAGCGGGGATCTGCCGGATCAGACCGGCGTCGGAAAAGCTGCGGTCCATGTTCGCTCCTACTCTTTGCTTACGGTCACTTTCAGATCCGCCGTCACGCCCGGATACAGGCGCACGGTGAGCGGGTATTCGCCGATCGCCCGGATCGGCGCGGACAATTCGATCTTGCGTTTGTCAAGCTCGATGCCGGATACTTTTTGCAATTCCTCCGCGATATGCGCCGCGGTGATGCTGCCGTACAGTTTCCCGTCCGCCCCGGAGGACGCGGTCAGCCGCAAATCGATCCGTTCGAGTTTTTCTTTGAGTTCCTTTGCCCCCGCAAGCTCCACGGAGCGTTTGAAGGCTTCCGCGCTCTGCTTATTCTTTGCCTGCGCTTCCGCGTTGCGGTCCGCTTCCACGGCAAGCCCGCGCGCGATCAGATAGTTTCTGGCGTATCCGTCCGACACTTCCGCGATGGTCCCCGCCAAGCCGACGTTGCGCACGTCTTTTTTCAAAAATACTTTCATAGCGATCCTCCCGATCCTTTACAGTTGATCGTCCAAATAAGCGTCGATCGATTGTTTCAAGAGTTCCAGCGCGCCGGTGAAGTCAAAGCCGCGCAGCTGCGCGCCCGCCGCGTCGAAATAGCCGCCGCCGTGCAGACGCTCCAAAATGAGCTGCACGTTGACTTTTCCCGCGCTGCGCGCGGAGATATGGATGCAATCGTCGATCATGCACAAGGCAAAGCTCGCCTGTACGTGTTTTAAGTTCAAAAGCCGGTCCGCGGCGCGGCTTGCCGCGATCTTATCGCGCGCGGTCCCCTTTTTGTCGCTCGCGGCGATCGCGATCACGTCGCGGTACAGGACCACGTTCTGCTCGAATTCCAACTCGGAGAGCATGGTATCGAGATCCGTCTTGAAAAGGCGCATGGTCTGCGCGGGGTTGGCTTCCATTTCCCTTAAATACAGGGCGGCGGCAAAGGTGCGGGTGCCGGTGTTGCGCGTGAATTGTTTGGTATCAAGCATGATGCCCGCAAACAAGAGCTCCGCTTCCTCGCGGTGCAGTTTGCCGCGCTCCAGCCCCTGCTCCAATATTTCGCTTACCATTTCGCAGGCGCTGGAAGAAACGGGATCGATATAGGTGATCTTCGGGGCGACGATGAATTCGTCGGTCTTGCGGTGGTGGTCGATGATGACCACCGTGGGCGAATTTTCATACAACTCCGGCGACTCGAAGGTGCGCGGGTTGTTCGTATCCACCACGATGAGCAGCGTATCCGGACCGACCAGATCCTGCGCGCTTGCCGGATCCAAAAACACGCCGGCGTATTCGGGGATGCCGGACAGCGTTTCCATCAGCGGCGAAAGATTCGGATCCTGACGGCGCAGAACGATATTCACCTTGGCGCCGAGTTCCATGCAGAACCGCGCGACGCCGACGCTCGCGCCGAAGGAATCGTGGTCGCCCATGGCGTGTCCCATGATTAAGACACGCTCGGACTTGCGCACGAGGTTGGAAAGCTCGTTTGCCACCACGCGGCTGCGGATGCGGTTGCGGCGCTGGACGGTCTTGGTCCTGCCGCCGAAATACTCCACCGTGCCGCCCGGACGCCGCACGACCGCCTGGTCGCCACCGCGCTGCAGGGCGGTATCGAGCGCCTGATACGAGGCAAGCTCCTTTTCGTGCAGGGTGCCCGCGGAAACGGCGACGCCCGCCGAGATCGTGACCGGGATCTCCACCACGCCGGCGGACAGGGCGCGCACCTGATCCAGAATATCAAATCGCGCGGCGCAGACTTCCTCCAGGCGCGCTTCCTCGATCACACACAGATACCGGTCGCGTCCGACCTCGCGCAGAACGCCGTCCAGCCCCTGCGCCCATTCTTCCAGAAGCGGCGCGATGCGGGCGAGCACGCCGCGGTACGCGGCGTCGGACATCGCCGGATCGTCGGACACGTTATCGACCGCGAAAAACACGATCAGCGGATTGCGCATTTTCAGTTCCTGGCGCAGTTTCTTTTCTTCGCTCAAATCGATCAGCACGCAGACGTACGATCCCTCGCGCTCGCCGGACACGCAGTACGGCAAAAGCTTATAATCGCAGTCGGCGATTCTAAGCTCGATCGGTGCTTGCTCTTTTAAGCGCTCGTAGCCCAAGGGCTCGTCCAGAAACGCGTCCAGTTCCTCATCCGAAAGTTCGCTTGCGTTTTTTCCGACGAGATCGCCGAAAGCGTCGTTCGTCCACAGGATCTCGCCGTGCTCCGACAAGAACAGGACGGGCAGACTCACACCCGATAAAAACTCCATACTGACGCTCTGCGTCCAGTCCTCGCTCACCCGGCGTTTTTTGGCTCTGGCGTAGGCGGCGAAGGTGAAGATCAGAAACAAAACGATCTCCAACGCGATCAGCGCGGCGCAGGGTAAAACGAAACTCTTTTCAAACAACGCGCCATAGACCAAAGCCGCGCTTGTAAGAAACAACAGCACGGAAAACAGGACCGCAAGCACGGGGGACCCGAAACGACGTTTCATGGATCGTTCTCCTTATTCAGCGGCTCTCGCGGCGTTTCCGGAACGCCTGCCGGACGACCGAAAACAGCCCGAGAAAATAAAGTACCGGATACAAGATGCCGGAAACGAACAGCGCAAAAGAGGCGACAAACGCGGGAAACGCGCCCGTGCGGATCCCCGCGCCGCCGAACCACAGAATAAACGCAAGGATCAAAAGCACGCTCGTGAAAAACGGCGAGCGGCGAGCCGAATAGCGGCGGCATAGCGCGCCGATCCCCGTCATGGCAAAGACAAAGGACATGGGCGCCGAGAGGTTTGCCACGGTAAACGCGGCAACGCTCACGGAATCGCCGATCAACGCGCCCAAAATCAGACAAAGCGCGAAGACCACGGCGCTCACGATACCGGGGGTCGCGTAAAAACCGTCCGGATAAAGCGCCTGCAATACGCGCGCGCGTTTCAGAATCAGTCGCAGCACGAAGGTGGAAACGTAGGAGAAAAACAGACATAAAACGGCAAAAATGCCCGGAAGCGAAACAACAAGGGCGCCGATCAGCCGATCGACGGTCTGCTCGCTCAGATCCAAAACCGCAAGCTGCGCGGCGGAGGAATCCTCCGCTAAAATCGCCTCGTACTCTTTGGAAAAGTCCGCAAAAAAGCGATGGATCTCGCTTCTTGCGTCCGAAAGGTAGTCGCCGATGCGCGCAAACCCCTCCGAGCCGATCGTCTCGTAGGCGCAAAGCGCCGCGATCGCGGCAAGAAAAACGAGCACGACCGCCGCGCCGCAGGTCGCGGTAATAAGGCGGCTTTTTCGCCTGCGGACGCACGCGGCAAGCACGACCGCCAGGATCGCGCCGAAAAAGAACAGCGCAAGACCGGCAAAACTGCGGGAAACGATCACGCAGGCGGCGGCGGTCAAAAACGGCGCGATAAACCAATACGGATTCATCCGGCACAAGAGATAGAACGCCGCGACCGCGGCAAACAGTACCGTGACGAAGATCGAGGCAAGCGCATAGCCGCCGCCCTCCAAAAAACTGACGGAAAAGGGGGCGGACTTCATCAGAAAGCAGGCGCCGAACAGGATCCCCGCGAGCAACAGCTCCGCGAGTACGTAAAACGCGATCGGCCGGTGCGCGCGCTTTTCGGTCTCCGCCATGTGATCCCCCTCGATTTTCGTCGATAACAAAGCGTATCGGAATTTATATTATATCAATTATTATACGCTTTGTAAAGTCAAAGTTCCAATTTCGTCTGCTCTTCCTCCACGTCGATCGGGTTGAAGATCACCCCCGCGGTGGGCAATTTGATCTTGCGGCATTTACTATAACGGTGATCCTCCGGATCCACGGCGACAAGCGTTTTCAGACTGTCGCCGCGCTTCAAGGACAGACAGGTGATGCCGGAACTCGTGCGCGTGGCTTTTTCGCTCACAAGTCCGGATTTAATCAGCGCGCATTTGCCGAGCGCGCTTATTAAGAACAGATCTTTGTTTTCGCCCGCGGCGAGTCTGACGAAGCCGACCGCAGGCGACGCCGCCGAAAAAGCGGGAGAAAGCTTTTTGCGGTTGGATTTCGTCTGATAGGCTTCCAGATTGAAGCGCACGCATTTGCCGTTGGCAAAGCCGATCACGATCTGCCCCGTAAACTCCGAAACAGGCAGGAACCACAAGACTTTTTCGCCTTCGTCGAATCCTAATTTCGCCGGGACGTAATCACCCAAAGCGCTCGCCTTGGTCGATTCAAAATCACCTAATCTCGCCTTATAGACCTGCGCGCGGTCGGTGAAGAACAAAAGCTCCGCAAAGCTCGAAACCTCGCCGGAGAAGACGATCTCGTCGCCCTCTTTCAATTTCTGCTCGTCGTTTCCGCGGATCGAGAGGCGGGTGATCTTCTTGAAATAGCCCTCGCGGGTCATCACGACAAAGAAGAACTCCTCTTTTTCCGGCTCGGCGGACAGATCCGCGGTATCAGGCGCGTCGTACAAGATCTCGGTCTTGCGGTCGATGCCGTACGTTTTGCTGATCTCGTTTAGTTCCTTCACGATCAGCGTGTCCTGGCGGCGCTTGGAATCGAGCGTGGCTTCGATCTCCGCGATCGCCTGCTTCAAGCTCTCCGTTTCGGAAACGCGGTTCAGGATATATTCGCGGTTCAAGTGCCGCAATTTGATCTCCGCGATATACTCCGCCTGGGTGCGGTCGATCTCAAAGCCCTCCATCAGATTCGGGATTACGCGGGCTTCCTCGTCGGTCGAGCGGATGATGCGGATCGCGCGGTCGATATCGACTAAAATCTTAGCAAGACCGAGCAAGAGATGGAGGCGATCCCGCTTCTGGCGGAGCTCAAAATTGAGTTCGCGTTTCAGGCATTCGCGGCGAAACGCGTGCCACTCGTCTAAAATCTCGCGCACGCCCAAAAGGCGCGGCGTGCCGCCGACGAGCACGTTGAAATTGCAGGAAAAGCCGCAGGCAAGCGAGGTATCGTGCATGAGCCGCGCCATCAAGCGTTCCGGATCCGCGGACTTGTATTTTAAGTCGATCACGAGCTTCAGCCCGGACAAGTCCGTTTCGTCGCGCACGTCGGAGATCTCTTTATACTTGCCGTCTTTGACCAGCTTCACGATCTGATCCAAGATCGTTTCCACGTCCGTGGAATACGGGATCTCATAGACCTCGATGCAGGATTCCTCTTTGAGATAGCGCCATTTCGAGCGCAGTTTCACGGTGCCGCGCCCGGTCTGATAGATCTGCTCGAGCGCTTCTTTATCGTAAACAAGCTCGCCGCCCGTGGAAAAATCGGGCGCTTTGAGCGTTTCGAACAGATCGGCGTTCGGGTCGCGGATCAGCGCGATCGCGGTATCGCAGACCTCGCGCAGATTAAACGAGCAAATCGAGCTGGCAAGCCCGACGGCGATGCCGGAATTGGGGCTTACGAGGATATTGGGAAATCTCGTCGGCAACAGCACCGGCTCTTTGAGTTCGCCGTCGTAATTATCGACCATATCCACGGCGTCGGACTTGATGCCGGAAAAGATCTCGTTGCAGATCGGGTCGAGCTTGACCTCGGTGTAACGCGCGGCGGCGTATGCCATTTTGGAATATTTCCGGCCGAAGCTGCCCTTGGAATCGACGAAGGGATGCAAGAGCGCGCCGTTGCCGCGCGTGAGTCGCACCATCGTTTCGTAGATCGCGGCGTCGCCGTGCGGATTGAGTTTCATCGTTGCGCCGACGACGTTCGCGCTTTTCGTGCGCGGACCGTCCAAAAGCCCCATCTGATACATGGTATAGAGCAGTTTGCGGTGCGCGGGCTTGAAGCCGTCGATCTCGGGGATTGCGCGGGAAACGATCACGCTCATACTGTAAGGCATATAGTTGTTGCGCAAGGTATCGGTGATCTGTTCGTCGCGGATCGGCGCGTCCGGTAAACGCTCTTTGGTTTCCGGGGTTTTTCTTGCTTTTCCCATAACGTCCTCTTTTATCCGATGATATGATCGGCAAATCTGCCGGTAAGCGCGGGCTCTAAATACGCGTGCAGGGTGACGCCGTTTTCATCGTGACGCGCGTCGATCACGCTCGCTTTGCGGTACAACAGATCCACGCTTGACTCTTCCGAAAGCGCAAAACGCAAGGTGCAAAGCCGCAAATCCTCACGCAACACCGCTTCCATGCGTTGGAGCAGTTCCCCGATCCCGAAACCCGTTACGGCGGAGATCTGCACGCTGTTTTGCCGGTCCTGCGGCGCAAGGATCAGTTCCCCGGACAGTTTGTCACACTTATTATACACGAAAATCGTTTTCGGGGAAAGTACTTTTCTCGTTTTTCCGAGTTCATATACCAGATTGCGCGTTACGGAAAGCTGACGCTCCAGATTCGGATCGGACGCGTCGAGCACCACAAGTAAAAGATCCGCGTAGGCGACCTCGTCGAGCGTGGAGGCGAACGCCTCGATCAGATGGTGCGGCAAACGATCGATAAAGCCGACGGTATCGGTCAGAAGCACCTCGGTCTTATGCGGCAGCACAAGTTTGCGCGTCGTGGGGTCGAGCGTGGCAAACAACTGATCGCGCGCGAGAATATCCGCGTTGGTCAGCGTGTTCAAGAGCGTGGATTTGCCCGCGTTCGTATAGCCCGCGATCGTGACCTGTTTTTTCCCGCCCGCTTTTCGGGCGCCGCGGCGCAGATCGCGGCTCGCGGCAAGGGCTTCCAGTTTTTGCTCCAGGGCGGCGATC
Source organism: uncultured Ruminococcus sp. (assembly GCA_902796545.1). Taxonomy (GTDB): domain Bacteria; phylum Bacillota; class Clostridia; order Oscillospirales; family SIG627; genus RUG14179. The sequence continues at coordinate 27,056 of CADBPF010000010.1, forward strand.
CTGCGCTTGACGTGGCGTTTATCCGTTTCGAGTTTGCTCTCGCCGGGGCCGCGCGTGCCGATGCCGCCGCCCAAGCGCGAGAGTTCCTTGCCCCGCCCGGTGAGGCGCGGCACGCTGTATTTGAGTTGGGCGATCTCCACCTGGAGCATCCCCTCCGCGGTATGCGCGTTGTTTGCGAAAATGTCCAAGATCAGCACGCTGCGGTCGATCACGCGCACTTCCTTGGGCAGTTCCTTTTCCAGATGCACGACCTGCGCGGGGCTCAATTCCTCGTCGAAGATCACAAGACCGGCTTGCAGATTCTCGCAAAGCTCGTATAGTTCGCGCAGTTTGCCCGAGCCGATCACGGTGGACGGATCGGCGCTGCGGCGCACCTGCGTGAGCGCGGCGAGCACCTTCACCCCCGCCGTATCGCACAGGGCTTCCAGCTCCGATAAGGCGCTTTCGGCGTCTTCATATTTTTCGGCGTCCGATACGACGCCGACGAGGATCGCGCCCTCGGCGCCGGACGAAGTGTTGAATTCCTGATAGTCCATAACAGTCCCTCCTCCCGGGGGTCTAAAAAAAGAGAACGGCACAACCGTGCCGTTCTTCCGTTCGTTTGAAAAGCAAGCCGACCTTGCCCGATCAGGTGCGGTCGTAACGCTTCTTGAACTTGTCCACTCTGCCGCCCGCGTCCACGAACTTCTGTTTGCCCGTGTAGAAGGGATGGCACTTCGCGCAGATATCCACGTGCAGATCCGATTTGGTGGAACGGGTGGGATATTCCGCACCGCAAGCACAGACGATCACGGTGTCTTTATATTCGGGATGAATGCCTTTTTTCATGATCTTTTCCTCACAGCTTTTTTCGATACCCGAAAAGTATAGCATAAGAAATGCGGAAATGCAAGGGGTTTTGAAAAAATTTTCGCGTTTTCAAAAAAACGCGCAAAATTCAAGCATTCTTCACAAATTTCTGTTATACTGAACGCCAACCCCGACGAACCCCTTTTTGAGGTGCAGTATGGCTGAATCGTATCAAATCGAACTTCCGGAGCTTTTGCCGCTTGCCGAAAAAGTTTTGGCAAACGACCGCATCCCGCAGGAATTATACACGCGCTACGACGTGAAGCGCGGTCTGCGCGATTTAAGCGGAAAAGGCGTGCTCGCCGGACTGACCGAGATCTCCGAGATCGTTTCCGCCACCCCCGACGGCAAGCCCTGCGAGGGCAGGCTCTTTTACCGCGGCATCGAGATCCAAAAGATCGTGGACGGGTTTTTGAAAGAAAACCGCTTCGGTTTCGAGGAGGTCGTATATCTTTTGCTCTTCGGCGAATTGCCGACGAGGACGGAGCTTGACACCTTTACGGCTGTGCTCGGGCATTACCGCAGCCTGCCGACGAGTTTCGTGCGCGACGTGATCATGAAAGCGCCGAGCCCCGACATGATGAACGCGCTTGCCCGCAGCGTTTTGACGCTGTATTCCTACGATCCGAAGCCGGACGACACGGACATTGCGAACGTGCTGCGCCAATGCCTGCAGCTGATCGCGCAGTTTGCGCTGCTTTCGGTGTACGGCTATCAGTCGGCGCGGCACTATCACGGCGGCGAGAGCCTGTTCATCCACGCGCCGCGCGCCGATCTTTCCACCGCGGAGAATATTTTGTATCTTTTGCGCGCGGACAACCGCTATACCGAGCTGGAGGCGCGGGTGCTCGATCTGTGCCTCGTATTGCACGCGGAGCACGGCGGCGGCAACAATTCCACCTTCACGACCCACGTGGTCACCTCGTCCGGCACGGACACCTATTCGTCGATGGCATCGTCGCTCGGCTCGCTGAAGGGCCCGCGCCACGGCGGCGCGAACTGCAAGGTGGACGCGATGTTTTCCGATCTGCGCGCGCATTTACAGAACCCGGAGGACGAGGACGAGATCCGCGCTTACTTAAACGATCTCTTGGATAAAAAAGCCTTTGACCGCACGGGACTCATTTACGGGATGGGGCACGCGGTCTATTCCCTCTCCGATCCGCGCGCGACGATTTTGCGCCGTTTCGTGCAGCAGCTTTCCGCCGAAAAAGGGCGCGAGGAGGAATACCGGCTCTACGAGCGCGTGGAGCGCCTGGCGCCGCAGGTGATCGCCAAAAAACGACATATCTACAAGGGCGTGAGCGCCAACGTGGACTTTTATTCGGGATTCGTGTATCACTTGCTCGGATTGCCGAGAGAGCTCTACACGCCGGTCTTTGCCGTGGCGCGGATCGCCGGCTGGAGCGCGCACCGATTGGAAGAGCTTGCCGGCGGCGGCAAGATCATCCGCCCGGCGTACCGCTGCGTCGCCGAGGAGCGCGAATACGTGCCGCTGGACCAGCGGTGAACAGAATTATTATAAAGACCCCCCGGCAAAGCCGGGGGGTCTTTGTTTCGGTTTGGTTTTACGATCGCTCAACGTTTTTTCTCATTCAAATTCTCACAGCGGGTGCGGATATAGTCGAGCACGAAGAAAAAATGCTCGTCATCGACGTAAACCTCGTTGTGCTCGAGGCCCGCGCTCAATCGGATCAGGTGTCGGCGGGGATACGCTTTGATCTTCCTTACTCTTTCAAATTCCGTATAAAGCTCCGTTTTCTGTGCGCTTCTCCCGGCGCCGGCGGCGCCAAAGCTGCCCGAGGCGGCGCCGACGGATGCGGTCAGGGCCCCGAGTTTTCGCGCCTTTTTTGCCTGCGCCGCGGTCTGGCGGTGATCGATCCCTTTTTCATCCATCGTAAACTCAACGATATATTCCCCGCCCATGTTCAGCGCGTAGATCAGATACCCGAGGATCACGAGTACCGTCATTCCGGCAAAAACATAAGCACACACCCGGAAAAAGTCCGAAACGCGCCGGGCGTCCAGGCTTCCGCCCGTCAGATCGAGCAAAAACACGAACGCGAAAACGGCAAGGAAAATAAAGAAAAAGATCTTCCAGACCAGAAATGCGATATGGAGATCCCGAAACAAATTCACGGAAAAGGTCCAACGGTATTTCCCGTCGTAATCCGCGCGGTACGCGCCCTGTTTTGCCGGTTCAATCCGTTTCATACGCTTTTTTCGTCCGGAGATCCTTTCGCGAAAACGATACTTATGGTAAGACCAGTATAAGAAACCCAAGGCGTTTTTGTCAAGAAAAATCCGCCCTGCCGTGCGGCAGGGCGGGTCTTGTCTTATAAGAGCTTGACGCCGGCGCCCTCACAGGCACGGATCGTTTCCTCGTCCCAGACGGAGGACTGCACCTCGCCGACGTGCGCCTTGGCGAGCAGGAGCATACACAGTCTGCTTTGCCCGATGCCGCCGCCGATCGTGTCCGGCAAGGTCCCCGACAGCACGAGTTTGTGGAAGTCCAGCGCCTCGCGCCTGGTTTTGCCCGACGCCGCAAGCTGGGACCGCATGGACGAAGCGTTGACGCGGATCCCCATGCTGGAGATCTCCAGCGCGCAGCCAAGCGGCTCGAACCAGTACAACAGATCGCCGTTTAAGCTCCAATCGTCGTAATCCGGGGCGCGGCCGTCGTGCGGCTTGCCGTCGGAAAGATTTGCGCCCACGCCGATCAAAAACACGGTGCCGTATTCCTTTGCCGCGGCGTTTTCGCGCTCTTTTGCGGAAAGACCGGGATAGCGGTCAAGCAGCGTTTGCGTATCCACGAAGGTCACGGTGCGCGAAAGATTCGTCGGGATCACCGGATACGCCGCCTTCAAGGCGTCCAGCGTGTCGGCGATGCACCCCGCGATGCGGCGCACGGTATCTTTGAGCGTATCGAGCGTGCGCGTGCCGGGCGTTAAGATCTTTTCCCAGTCCCATTGGTCCACGTACACGGAGTGCAGGTTGTCCAATTCCTCGTCGCGGCGGATGGCGTTCATATCGGTATAAAGCCCTTTTCCCGCCGGAAAGCCGTATTTCCACAAGGCGAGCCGTTTCCATTTGGCAAGCGAATGGACGACTTCCGCGTCTTTTTTCGCGTCGCGGATGTCAAAGCGCACGGCGCGTTCCACGCCGTTCAAGTCGTCGTTGATCCCCGTGCCGCACTCCACGAACAAGGGGGCGGAAACGCGCGTCAGATCCAGTTCTTCGCACAGGCGCGTTTCAAAGGTCTTTTTCACCAGACTGATCGCCGCCTGCGTTTCAAACAGACTTAGTCCCGCGTTTGCCCGATACCCCGCCGGGAAAGCCGTTTTCGACATCCTGCCACCTCCGAAAAAATTTTTTGCCATTATAGCACTTTTCTTCCGTCCTGTAAAGACTTTTTTTCGTTTTGCATATCCTGTTTATCAGGACGTGTAAGGGAAAGGAGAAACCATGAAAAAACCGTGTTTTGATCCGAAAAAGACCGTATATCTGCGCGCGAGTGCGCGCTATTGCGACGGTTTTCCCGTCCCCGGGCGCTTTCATCGCGCGCCGCAGCGGATCCTGTCGGTCACAAACCGGCGCGCGCTCTTATATCCCCTGATGCGGACCGTGCCGCTATCCGCTCTTTGCAAAACGAAAGATCTGTGATATACTCTTAAGAAAAAGGAGGCGGACATGGGTTTGAAAAACACGCGGTTTTACCGCTTTGTTTCCAGGGCTTTCGCGCGGATGCGCGAAGAGCGGATCGATCTGTATTCCGCGCACGCCGCCTTTTTCCTCGTGATCAGTATGATCCCGCTTCTGATGCTCCTGATCACGCTGTTCCAGATCTTCTTCCCCGCCACGGAGGAAACGCTCACCGTAGAGGTATTAGGCGCGCTGCCGGAGAGCTTCCGCAACTTTTTTCAGATCATTTTAAGCGAGCTTTTTTCCAAAAAGACCGTGCCGATCATCTCCGTTTCGGCGCTGATCCTCTTGTGGTCCGCCTCGCGCGGGGTCTTGTCCGTGATGCGGGGGCTCAGGCACATCTATCGCGCAAAGTCCTTACAGTTTTACCGCGAGCGGGTGCGCGCGCTGGTCTATACCGTGGCGCTCGTGCTCACGCTGTTATTTGCGCTGGTGGTGCTCGTGTTCGGCGATACGGTGCTCAATTTCATTTTATCCAACGTGCCCTGGCTGGAAAGCTCGTCGGCGCTCATCATCGCGGCGAAATTCCTCGTTTCCGCGCTTTTAATCTCGCTGTTTTCGATCCTGATCTACACCTCCATGGCGCCGAAGCCCTACAATACCCTGCGCGTGCAGTTTCCCGGAGCGCTCTTCACCGCGGCGGGCTGGATCCTCTTTTCCACGGGCTTTTCTTTATATATCAACAACTTTTCCAATTACTCCTATATCTACGGCTCGCTTGCCGCGATCATTCTGTTGATGCTCTGGCTTTATATCTGTATGTGGCTCTTGTTTTTGGGCGCCGTTATCAACAGCATCCTCTACCGGCGAAAAAACGGAAACTGAATTCAAAACGCTCTGCAAAAGCAGAGCGTTTTTTGATCGTTACGGTATCGATTCTCCGGTGGGCAAAAAGCGTTGTTCCAACAGTTCCGGTACCAGTTCCCCGGCGGACAATTCGCCAAGCGAGGCGATCAGATCCGGCGCGTCGGCAAGACGGACGGAAAACGTGTGCGTGACGCGCTCGGCAAAAACGCTGTCCAGCACCTTTGCGCCGCGCTTTTTGAGTTCCTGCTCCACGCGGCTTTGGCGCGCGTAAGGCAGGGTGATCCGATACACGCCGCACGATTCGCAGCGCACCGTACCCGCGTTTTCGATCGCCGAAAGCGCCGCCGCGGAATAGGCGCGCGCAAGCGGCCCCGCGCCGAGCAGCGTGCCGCCGAAATAGCGCACGATCACCACACACACGTTGGATAACCCGGCCTGTTTGATCGCGGTAAGCACGCGCGCGCCGCCCGTGCCCTGGGGCTCGCCGTCGTCGCTCATACGCTCCTTTGCGCCGAAATCGACCGTATAGGCGTAAACGTGGTGCCGCGCATCCGGGTGGAGCCTGCGCAAATCTTCCACGAACCCGATCGCGTCCGCTTCCGAAAAAACGGGGCGCGCAAATCCCAAAAAACGGGATCTTTTTTCCTCGTAAACCCCCTCGCCCTCGCGGGCGACGGTGTAAAACGCATCCATCAGATATCCGCCAGGGCGAGATATTCGTGCCCGTGCTCCTCGATATACTTTTTGCGGCCGATCAGATCGTCCCCGAGCAGGATATTGAACAGCTCGTAGGTCTTCCGCTCGTCCTCCGGCAGGATGCGCACGAGTCTGCGCGTGGCGGGGTTCATCGTGGTGCGCCACATCATATCCGGCTCGTTTTCGCCCAGCCCCTTGGAGCGCTGGATCGTATATTTCTGGTCCTCGAGCGTTTCCAGGATCTCCGCTTTTTCGCTTTCGTTATAGGCAAACAGCGTGTCGGTCTTGGTGTTGATCTCGTAAAGCGGGCTTTCCGCGATATACACGCGCCCCTCGCGGATCAGGCTCGGGAGCAGGCGGTAGAACATAGTCAAGATCAGCGTGCGGATCTGGAAGCCGTCCACGTCCGCGTCGGTGCAGAGGATGATCTTGCTCCATTTCAGATCCTCCGGCTTGAAATCGGTAAACTCGCGATTGGATTTGGTATGGATCTCCACGCCGCAGCCGATCACGCGCAAGAGATCCACGATGATCTCGCTTTTGAAGATCTTGTCGTAGCCGGTTTTCAGGCAGTTGAGCGTTTTGCCGCGCACGGGGATGATCGCCTGGAATTCCGCGTCGCGCCCGAGTTTGCAGCTGGTGAGCGCGCTGTCGCCCTCGACGATGAAGAGCTCCCTTCTCTGCGGGTCGCGCGAGCGGCAGCCGGCGAATTTTTCCACGCGGTTGGAAATATCCAGCGTGGCGCTCAATTTTTTCTTGATATTGATGCGCGCGTTTTCGGCGCTCTCGCGGCTGCGCTTATTGACCATGACCTGCGTTGCGATGCGCTCCGCGTCCGCCGGGTGCTCGGCAAAATAGACCTCTAAATTGTGCAAAAAGAACTCGGTCATCGCCTCGGCGATGAAGGGGTTGGTCACGCTCTTTTTGGTCTGATGCTCAAAGGAAATATAGGTGGAAAAACAGTTCGTGACCAAAATCAGGCAGTCTTCCACGTCCTGATAGGTGATCTTCTGCTCGGTCTTATTATATTTATTGTTCGATTTGAGATAATTGTCGATCGCGCGGGTAAAGGCGCTCTTGACCGCCTTTTCCGGCGCGCCGCCGTGCTCCAGGTTCGACGAATTGTGATAGTATTCAACAAAGCTCTTCGCGTTGGAAAAACACAGAGCGGAAGAGATATAAAGCTCGTATTCCGGCTGATCCTCGCGGTCGCGGCCGCGGCGCTCCGTTTCCCAGAACACGGGTAAGGTAAGCGTTTTGCCCGCGCGTTTTTTCTTCTTTTTGCCTTTTTCGCCATCGAACTCGTCGTCTTCCTCGCCCGATTCCGCGGCGATCTGCTCATCCAGTTCCGCCTCTTCCTGCGCGGCTTTTTCGGCTTCCTCGTCCTCTGCGTCAAGATCGCCCGCGATCTCTTTGACGTAATCCAAAATGCCGTTCTGGTAAAAGAAGCTCGCCGTTTCGTTCTTCGATCCGACCACTTCCCATTCCAGATTCAAGGTCAGCCCCGCGTTCACGACCGCCTGGCGCTTCAAGATCTCGAGATAGTATTCTTTTGGGATCGCGATATCGGTAAAGACCTCTAAATCCGGTTTCCAGCGGATCACGGTGCCGGTGCGGCGGTGCGGGAAGGGCTTGACGGAAAGCTTCGACGCCGGATTGCCCTTTTTGAACTCGATATGCGACTCGTTGCCGCCGGAATAGACGGTCACGTTCATATATTCCGAGCTGTACTGCGTGGCGCAGGCGCCGAGCCCGTTGAGCCCGAGCGAAAAGCGATAGGTGCCGCCGGAGCGGTTATCGTACTTACTGCCCGCGTACAATTCGCAGAATACGAGCTCCCAGTTATAGCGTTTTTCCTTTTCGTTATAACCGAGCGGGATGCCGCGCCCGAAATCCTCCACCTCGATCGAGTGATCCGCGAACACGCGCACGTTGATCACCTTGCCGAAGCCCTCGCGGGATTCGTCGATGGAGTTGGACAAGATCTCGAAAAACGCCTGCTCGCAGCCCTCCAGCCCGTCGGACCCGAGCATGACGCCCGGACGCTTGCGGACCCGGTCCGCGCCCTTTAATTGCTGGATGCTTTGCTCGTTATACGCCGCACGTTCTGCCATGAGATACGGTTTCTCCTTCGTGTTTTCAAAAAAAGGCAACTTGCGTTGCCTTTTTTCTTTCCGTTACGCTTTGTTTTCGCTGCCCAATACCGTGGTGATCTTATGCTTCACAAGGTCGCGCACGTTATTGCGCGCTTCGGCAAGATAGGTGCGCGGATCGAATACGGAAGGATCGTCGGTCAACACCTTGCGCACGCCCGCGGTGAATGCCAAGCGGATATCGGAATCGATATTGATCTTGCAGACCGCCATGGTCGCCGCTTTTCTTAACATATCCTCCGGAACGCCCATCGCGCCGCCCAAGGCGCCGCCGTTTGCGTTGATGATATCGACGTATTCCTTGGAAACGCTGGACGCGCCGTGGAGCACGATCGGGAATTCCGGCAGTCTGCGGCCGACTTCTTCCAGAATATCGAAACGCAGTTTCGGCTCGGATTTGAACTTATAGGCGCCGTGGCTCGTGCCGATGGCGATGGCAAGCGAATCCACGCCCGTGCGGGTCACGAATTCCTCGACCTCGTTGGGATCAGTGTAAAGCGCGTCTTCGGCGGAAACTTTCACGTCGTCCTCCACGCCCGCGAGCTTGCCGAGTTCGCCTTCCACGGTGATGCCGCGCTCGTGCGCGTATTCACAGACCTTTTTGGTCACGGCGATATTGTCCTCGAAGGAAAAACGGCTGCCGTCGATCATCACGGAGGTGAACCCGTCGTCGATGCAGGCTTTGCAGATCTCGAAATCCGCGCCGTGGTCGAGATGCAGGGCAAATTCGATCTTGGAATCCAGTTCCGCCGCGCGGGCAAGCGCTTTCAGATATTCGCTTTTCGCGTATTTTCTCGCGCCCGCGGAGACCTGCAGGATCACCGGGCTGTTGAGTTCGCCCGCTGCTTCCGCGATCGCCTGGATGATCTCCATGTTATTGATGTTGAAGGCGCCGATGGCGTATCCGCCGGCGTAGGCTTTTTTGAACATTTCTTTGGTGTTGACAAGTGCCATAATCGTTCCCCTTTTTATCCTTGAATATTTTTACAAGCAAATCACGCGTTTGATCGCGCTGTCGGCAAATTTGAGTTCCACGGCGCTTTCCAGGTCCGCAAGATAATACGCGACGCCTTTTTTCTGCGCCTGCTTCGACTGGAGCACTTTCGCGCCCGCGTTGGACAAAAGCGCGTCGAAATCGAGTGCTTCGGTTGCAATGATCGCCACGCGCGCGTTTCCTTGGCGCTCCATGGACAGATTCGGCAGATTGACGGAATTTTTCACGTTGCCGTTTTCGAGATAATCCTTGAGTTCGCGCGCCGCCATGACCGCGCAGTTATCCTCGCTTTCCGGAGTGGAGGCGCCCAGATGCGGGATCGCGATCACGCCGGGCTTGCCCAAAACGGCCGCGGTCGGAAAATCGGTCACGTAAGCGGCGACCTTGCCGCTTTCCAGCGCCGGGATCAGCTCCTCGGCACACGCGAGATCCGCGCGGGAAAGATTCAAGATGCGCACGCCGTCGCGCATTTTGGCGATATTTGCCTTGCCGATGATGCCGCGGTTTTCCGGCGTGGACGGAATGTGATAGGTGATATAGTCGCACAAGGGATACAATTCGTCGAGCGTGTCCGCGCGGCACACGTTTTCATCAAATTCCTTTGCCGCTTCGTCGGACAAAAACGGATCGTAGCCGACGACCTTCATGCCGAGCGCGACGGCGGCTTTGGTGACTTTTCTGCCGATCGCGCCGCCGAAGCCGACCACGCCCAAGGTCTTGCCCGCGATCTCCGGGCCGACGAAGGCGCTCTTGCCTTTTTCCACGGCGGCGGGCACGTCGTCGGAAAGCGTGTTCGCCCAAAGGATCCCGTCCACGATCTTGCGCGAGGCAAGCAGCAGCGCGCAGACGGCGAGCTCCTTGACCGCGTTCGCGTTCGCGCCCGGGGTGTTGAACACGCACACTCCCTCTTCGGTGCAACGGTCGATCGGGATATTGTTCACGCCGGCGCCCGCGCGAGCGATGGCGCGCAGCGAGGCCGGAAAGACCTCGTCGTGCAAAGCGGCGCTGCGCACGAGGATCGCGTCGTAATCCGCGACCTGCTCGGACGCCTGATACCGTTCGGCGGGCAGTTCCCTCAAGCCCACCTTGGCGATCTTATTATACAATTTGACCTGATACATGATGATCCCTCAAACGTTTACGCGTTTTCTTTGGCGAATTTTTGCATGAAGTCCACGAGCTTCTCCACGCCCTCGATCGGCATGGCGTTGTAGATCGAGGCGCGCATCCCGCCGACGGAGCGGTGGCCTTTCAGGCTCAAAAGCCCTTCCTTTGCCGCCTCGGCGCAGAAAAGCTTGTCCTTTTCCTCGTCGCCGGTGACGAAGGTCACGTTCATCATGGAGCGGCAGGACTTGTCCGCTTTCGCTTTGTAAAAGCTCTGGCTGTCGAGATAATCGTACAAAAGCGCGGCTTTTTTCTCGTTGATCGCTTTGCGCGCCGAAAGCCCGCCGGTCGATAAGAGCCAGTCGAACACGAGCCCCGCGATATAGATCGCGTAGCACGGCGGCGTGTTATACATGGAATTATTATCCGCCATGGTCTGATAGTCGAGCATCACGGGCGTGCAGGGCAGCGACGCGCCGAGAAGATCCTCGCGCACGATCACGACGGTCAGCCCCGCGGGCGCCATGTTCTTCTGCGCGCCGGCGTAGATCACGCCGAATTTCGATACGTCCACCGGCTCGGACAGGATGCAGGACGACAGATCCGCGACGAGCGGAACGTCGCCCGTGTCCGGGATATACGGGTATTTCGTGCCGAAGATCGTATTGTTGAAGCAGATATGCGCGTACGACGCGTCGGCGCTGAAATCCCCGCGCTTGACCTCGGGGATCTTGGAAAAGCCGTTATCCTCCCCCGACGCGACCAAGCGGATATCGCCGTACTTCTGCGCTTCTTTATAGGCTTTTTTGGAAAACTGACCGGAAACGATATAATCCGCTTTGCCGGTCTTGCCGATCAGATTCAGCGGCACCGCCGCAAACTGGGTGGAGGCGCCGCCCTGCAAAAACAGGATCTTATAGTTGTCCGGGATCTGCATGAGTTCGCGCAAGGACGCAAACGCGGCGGTGATGATCGCGTCGTACTGCTTGCTGCGATGGCTCATCTCCATCACGGACATCCCGGAGCCCTGATAATCCGTCATCTCGCGCGCCGCCTGCTCGAGGACGGGCAGAGGCAGCATGGACGGACCGGCGGAAAAATTATAAACGCGTGCCAAAAAAGAACATCTCCTTATTGTAAATTCAATTTGTTATATCTTATACTTTTTTTCGGATTTCGTCAAGTCCAAAGCCGAAGAAACGTCGATTTGCCACAAAAGAAAAACGGCAAACCGGATTTCTTTGCCGAATGTGGCGAAGATCAGCGGAAAACACTTGATTTTTTCGCCCGCCGTCCGTATAATGAGACCGTACCCGCCCTCGTAGCCCAGCTGTATAGAGCGACCGCCTCCTAAGCGGTAGGCCGGCGGTTAGAATCCGCCCGGGGGCGCCATGAAAGAACCCTGATTTGTCTATCAAATCAGGGTTCTTTCAGTTCTATTCGCCTGCGGCGAGTGATATTGGGCTTCGCCCAGTTATATTCGCTTCGCGAGTGATATTGCGCTTCGCGCAGTTAAAAGGAGAATAGAATATCACTTCTCGCGTCAGCGAGAAATATAACTGTCCCGAAGGGACAATATAACTGCCGCCATAGCGGCAATATAACTTGAAAAAACACATTTATATGTTAAAATGAATTGTGAAAAGATCTCAACAAATCGGGATTTGTCTTGTGGGGAGTAACTTTGAAGTTTCCGAAGCAACATATCGGGATTTGAAAGGAGTACTGAAACTTTTAACATGAAA
>CADBPF010000011.1 GCA_902796545.1 uncultured Ruminococcus sp.
AACGTCTTCTATCCGAGCCTGTATTCAGGAATCATCCTTGCCGGCGCCGCGGGTATCTGCATATTGGCAAGACGCAGCCGCGCAAAATCAGAATAGCGCCGTGAAAACGGGAAAACTACAGAAAAAAGCGGTTTTCCGCCGCGCGGCAACCGCGCAAAGCCGGGACATCCCAAAAAAACGAAAGCAGACTGAAATTCAAAATCAGTCTGCTTTTTCTATTCAATCGGTCGGATGAAGACGGGCTTTGACCCCGATGAAGCGAAGCCGCCCTTTATCACACCGCGCCAAACGCACGGGGCGTTTCTTTTCGTTTCACGTCTGGGCGCCCAAAGGCACCTCCCACGCGGCAATGTATTTTGCCAATTGCAGAATATCGCCCAAACCGATCTCCCCGCTGCCGTCGCAATCGGCGGCGGCGATCCGGAATTCTTCTCCGAGGCTCCATGCCGCCACGTATTTTGCCAGCATCATCAGATCTGAAAGAGCGATCTCTCCGTTTGCGTCCACGTCGCCGTACTGGATCCCGGTGGCGGGGCTGATCATATAGGCGCAATCCAGGCAAAGCTGCGGGGTCGTTTCCGTCGCCGCGGGGCCGGGGCGGTGCGCGCAAAGACTGTCGTGCATCCCGCACACGGTACAGTAGTGCGCGTGCCCGTTTTTCTCGCGGTGATCGAAAGAAGCGCTAAAACTGTGCGCGCCCGTGCTTTCGGGGATCACGGCGCCGCACTCGCGTCTTAAGCAGATCTTATAGTGGTTTTCGCCGTTCGTCTTCCATTCGGATTCTCTGTGTCCCAGAGCGGGGATCACGCCCCAATCCTGATCCGTGATCCTCGTTTTTGCCGCCGCATCCTCAAAGTTCCAGCCGCAGCCGTCACAATGATAATAAAGCTGTTTTCCCGCCGTCGTGCAGTCGGGATAAACGCGATTGACCTTATTAAGATCGTGCACGTGATCGAAGTCGATCGAAAGCTCCACGATCTTTTCAGGGTCCTGTTCGTAGGCTTTCCGACAGTTCGCGGAAAGGCCGTTGACGAGCGCTTTGACCTGCGGGGCTCCGTTTACCACGTTGAAACGCATCCCCTCTCCGGCGGAAAGCCAGATCGTGAGCTGATATCGATGATTCGGATAAAACACGTCGCTTGCCGACAGAAAACGACCCGCGGTCTTGTCGTACCACATTTCCTGATTCCATCTCGCCTCGGCAGAATACAACTCCGGATCCTCCGGCCGCACCGCCGTATTCGCCGACTGATAGGCGGTCGGCTCCGCGATTCCGATCGAAACGGCGCCGATATTCTCCATCAGATCGAGCGCGGTCGTACTGACGTATCCGAGATAGCCGATCGAGGGGACCGCGACCTTCCAGAAGCTTCCCCGATCCTCCAAAAGGCGCACGTAGGTGTCTTTGGACAAGTTCGTGATCGTGATCGCGTGGAAGGACAGGCTGTCCTTTAAGGCGGTCGCGGTCTTGGTGTAGGCGGCGCCGATCCCCTCCGGGGTCAGCACGTTCACCACGTACGAGCGGGAGTCGATCGTTTCCATGCGCTCGCCGTTCATATACAGGGCGAGATTCGCCGTGACCTGTACTTCGCCCATGCCGGCTTTTTTCGGCTGATACAGACCGGATCCCGTAAGGCTCGTAAGGAGGGTTGTCTGATTGTTTTCGGTGATCTCGTATTCTGTTTTCAGTTCCCCTTCGGAGTCGTAAAAACGCTCTTTGAAAGAGCCCTCCGGGATCTCGCTGAAGACAGAATCCAGTTCGATCTCCTGATCCAGATAACAGTCGTAATATCCCACGCCGTTTTCTTCGCGGTAAGAAATACTGTTTTTGACCCCGCTTGTAATGAAACCCACGTTCTTGTAGCGCAGACCTTCCAAAAGCTGCTCGTGGCTATAGATGATCATGTTGAGATCCGGGCCGTAGGCTTTCGTGCCGTCCTTGTCGGTCACAAGGCAGGAAAAATACAGCCCGTCCCAGCCGCTGCCGTCGCCGGAGTATTCCAGACCGTCGTGGGTGATAAGCGACAGATGCGATGTGTGAACGCCGGAATAAAACTCGTTGTCCTCCAGCCCCATATAGCCGGACGCACTCGACCCTTTTCCCACGCGCACGTACCAGGTGTAAGTCGGTTCGACCGCGTCGGTATAAACGTAAAGGTCATAGACCCCCGGCGCATAGACCGCGTCGTCCGATTGCACCATATTTTTCACGGTGATATACTTTGCCCCGACTCTGATCCCCGCCGCGGCAAAGAGCGGAAGGCAAAACAGAACGCAAAGCAAGAGAGAAAGCGCTTTTTTCATAACGAGATCCTTTGTAAGATCGAGTGGATGCGATTCGGGTCGTCTTAAAACTCTTTTTTATCATACCACAAGACCGCAAAAAAAACAATGGAAAAGCCTCCGCGCGAATCTTCGGCACGGAGGCTTTCTGTTCTTATGGCTTTATCCCGCGTATTCCGCAAGCGTGACCTCGAAGGATAGTTCGGTGCGGTTGCGATTGACCTGCACGGTGATCACGTCGCCGGGGGATTTGGCGGCGAGCACGTCGGTGATGTCGGACAGCGCCTTGACTTCTTTGCCGTCGAACACGGTGATGATATCGCCCATCTGGATGCCGGCGGTCTCCGCGGGGCCGCCGGAGGCGAGCACCTTCACGTAAGCGCCCGGCACCAGCCCGTTCTCCTGCGCGCTCTTCTGCGAGAAGTATTCAAAGCTCTTCACGCCGAAGGTCACGGAGCCCGTTACGAAATCGGACTCGGGGCGTTCCGAAACCTCACCCGTGGCGATCAGCTGATTGGCGATCTCGATCACGCCGTTGATCGGCAGCGCAAAGCCCACGCCCTCGTATTCCGCTTCGGAAAGCTTCAAGCCCGTCACGCCGATCACCTGTCCGTACACGTTCACGAGCGGCCCGCCGGAGTTACCGGGGTTCACGGCGGCGTCGGTCTGGATCACGGTGAAGATCTTGGCGGCGTTCCCGTCGGGGGTCTTGACCGGGATCTGACGGCCCGTGCCGGACACGATCCCGAC
This sequence comes from uncultured Ruminococcus sp., assembly GCA_902796545.1. Taxonomy (GTDB): domain Bacteria; phylum Bacillota; class Clostridia; order Oscillospirales; family SIG627; genus RUG14179. The sequence continues at coordinate 3,034 of CADBPF010000011.1, forward strand.
GGTCGCGGTGCAGAACAGATCCTTGCCGCCCGGCGTACCGAGCGCAACGACCCAGTCGCCCTGCTGCGTCAGCGCGGAATCGCCCAACGTCGCGGCAACCAGCTCCCCTTCGGGACTGATGCGCAGGATCGCGATATCGGAGAACGTATCGGCGCCGACCGTTTCGGCTTCATAGGATCCGCCGTCGCTCGTATAGACCAAAACGCTGCCCGTCTTTTCCGCGGCGGGCTCGATCACGTGGTAGTTGGTCAGAACGTAGCCGGACGCGTCCACGATGATCCCGGAGGCAACGCCCGTGCTGCCGTCTTTATGCGTCACGCTGATGCAGACGAGCGACGGCTCGACGGAGGAGATCATATCGTGGATGCTCAAAGCGTCCTCCGCGCCTTTCGGCGCCTGGGAAACCAAGTTCACGTCGCCCGTTTCGCTCAAACGGTCGATCGCCACGACTTTATCCGGATCCTTTGGCGCCGGCGCGGTCTTTTTTACGTTCATCGCCGTGATGCTTACGACAAAGAGCGCGACTGCGAGCAGAACGCATAAAAGCCCCAACAGCGCCGTCCACACGGGAACGGAAAGCTTCTTTTCCGAAAAAGAGCCGATCGCGCGGACAAACGCGTTTTTCCTCTTTGGCGCGGGCGCCTGATCCGGCGCTTCCGCCTCTTCGGGGATTTCCGTCTCTTCGGGGATTTCCGCCTCTTCCGGGATTTCCGGCGCTTGTTCCTCTTCCGGCGCTTCCGCCTCTTCGGGCGCTTCCACTTCTTCCGGGATTTCCGGCTCTTTGATTTCTTCCGGTTCGGTCTTGGGCGGCAGGATCTCCTCTTTTTTCGTTTCCGGCGCGTTCTTTCGTGCGTCGCTCTTGCGTTTTGCCATCGCTCATTCCTCCGTTGACAAGTTGTTCGGTTTTGCACCCGGGACCGTCAGGGCGCTCGGCAAAGTAAAACTCATTTCGCAGTTTTTGCCCGGCTCGCTTTGCACGACGATCCGATCCCCGTGCTGTTTGACGATGGACTGGGCGATGAAAAGCCCGAGCCCCGTGCCGGTCTTGTCCAGACCGCGGCTGCGGTCGGATTTGTAAAAACGGTCGAAGATATACGGCTGATCCTCCACGGGGATCCCGATGCCCGTATCGTAAACGCTCAATCGCACGCGCTTGCCCTCGTAGGTGATGCGGATCTTGAGCTCCCCGCCCTCGGAGGCAAATTTGATCGCGTTGTCGCAGAGGTTATAGACCACCTGATGGATCGCGTCCTTGTCGGCATAGACCGTCATATTCTCCTCGTCGCAGATAAATTCGACCTCCAAGCGCTTATCCTCCACGCGCTTTTCAAAGGAGATCAGGATCTGCCGCGCGCTCTCGCAGAGATCGAAGACGGTAAAATGATATTTCCGGTCGCCCGATTCCATGCGGGAAATGTCAAGCAAGGATCCCACCAGGCGCGACAGGCGCCGGACCTCGCTTGCGATCAGGGAGAGATAGTGATTCTGCTTTTCCGGCGGGATCGCGCCGTCGAGGATGCCGTCGATGAAGCCGGAGATGGTCGTCATCGGGGTGCGCAGATCGTGCGACACGTTTCCGATAAAGGTATTGCGCAGCGTTTCCTGCTGGGACAGCGTTTCCGCCATCGCGTTGAAGGTCTCGCACAGCTCCGCGACCTCGCCCGCGCCGCGCACGGGCACGCGCACGTTGAAATTACCGCCGGCAAATTCCTTTGCGGCGCGGCTGATGTTCTTCAGGGGCTGCGTGATGCGGTTGGAGATCACGTAGGTCGCGCTCAAAGCGGCAAGCGTCACCCAGAGCATGGAAACGAGAAGCGTGCCGGACATATACTGAACGACGCCCGTTCCGCGCATGGAAAGCGAAGAGATGAAAAGCAGCGCGATCGTCGATTGGTTGCCGAACTCATCCTCGGTCACGATCTTAAAAAAGTAGTTGGTGTGCGGCACGGCGAACACGCCGCCGAGATCGGAATAAGCGTAGGTATCCGAATCCTCGAAAAGCGATTCGATCACGTAGCCCGGCACGGCGGACAGGCGCAATTCCGAGTCCCCCGTGTTTTCGCTCAACAGCGTGATCGTCCCCTCCGGCGTGGTCAGAAAGATCACGCTGTCCGCGTTTTTCGCGTTGCGGTCGATCATCCGCTGCACTTCCTCGCGATAGGACGCGGAATGGAACAGATCCGTGTTGGCAAGCCGCTTGTAGGCGTAAATACTCTCCGCGGTATTCTCCGCGGTGGTCTGGATCAGCGTTTCTTTTTCCTGCAGGGCGTAGCGGCTCACAAGCGCCGTCATCACCGTGGCGAGCACGAGAAAGCCCACCAGCACGATCGCCATGATCGCGCCGACGTACTTGGCAAACACGCTCTTAAACAAACCGTTCCCTCACAAGCAAAATCGATTTGAGGTATTATATCATAAAGTACACTTGTGCGCAAGCGTCAGCCCGTGACCTCGAATTTGTAGCCCACGCCCCAGACGGTCTTCAAAAACCACTTGTCGGAAACGCCCTCCAATTTTTCACGCAGGCGCTTCACGTGCACGTCCACCGTGCGGCTGTCGCCGAGGTAATCGAAGCCCCAGACCTTGTCGAGGAGCTGATCGCGGGTGAACACGCGGTTGTAGTTGGACACGAGGAAATATAACAGCTCCAGTTCTTTGGGCGGAATATCCACGCTTTTTCCGTTGAGTTTCAGTTCGTATTTCTGCAGGCTGATCTCTAAATTATCCAGCTTGATCGCCTCGCCGTCGGAGCCCTGATCGCGCGTGTGACTGCGGCGCAGGACCGCTTTCACGCGCGCGCTGACTTCCTTCATATCAAAGGGCTTCACGATAAAGTCGTCCGCGCCGAGCTCCAGACCCAGCACCTTGTCGAACACCTCGCCCTTGGCCGTGATCATGATGACCGGCTGGGAGCTCATCTCGCGGATCTCGCGGCAGACCTGCCAGCCGTCCTTTTTGGGCAGCATAATGTCAAGCAGCACCAGATCCGGCTCGTAGGCGCGAAACGCCGTGATCGCCTCCGCGCCGTCGTTCACGCAGCGGATCTCGTAGCCTTCCTTTTCCAGATACATTTTCAAAGCATCGCAAATATAAACGTCGTCGTCCACGATCAGGATCTTTTTCGCCATAGTAAGCACCTCTTTCTTTGTTTTTGTAAATTTAGTTCACAATTCAAATATGAACAAAATATAACTCTATGTTCTGATTATACCATAAGTTTTCCGGAAAAACACGGTTTTTTGAAAATCTTTTCCGAACAAATTGTGAACGCGCGCCTCTTGCGCAAACGGAAAATCGGCGTTATAATTACTTGAATAATCGTAAGGGAGCATTCTATGAAACTCGGTATCGTCGGACTGCCCAACGTCGGCAAAAGCACGCTGTTTTCCGCGCTCACCGGGGTGCGCGTGGCGGCGGAGAATTATCCGTTCTGCACGATCGACCCGAACGTGGGCGTCGTCGCCGTACCGGACGAACGGCTGGATCAACTCGCGCAGCTCTATCACCCGAAAAAGGTCACGCCCGCGATCATCGAATTCGTCGATATCGCGGGGCTCGTGAAGGGCGCAAGCACGGGCGCGGGGCTCGGCAACCAGTTTTTGTCGCATATCAGGGAAACGGACGCGATCGTCCACGTGGTGCGCTGCTTCGACGATCCGGACGTGGCGCACGTGGAAGGCGGAGCCGACCCGAAGCGCGACGCCGAGATCATCGGTATGGAATTGATTTTAGCGGATTTGGACGTCGTCGAGCGCAAGCTCGACCGCGCCGAAAAGCGCTTCAAAGCGGACAAGAGCGCGCAAAAGGAAGTCGAGCTCTGCCGGCGCGTTTCAGAGGCGCTCAATTCCGGCAAAAGCGCGCGATCGCTCTCGCTTTCCGAGGAGGAAACGGAGCTCTTGCACGACACGCCGCTGATCTCCTTAAAGCCCGTGATCTACGTGGCAAACGTGGACGAACAAAGCCTGCGCGAGCCGGAAAAGAATCCGTATTATCAAAGCCTGTCGGAGCTTGCCGCCGCCGAGGGCGCGCAGATCATCCCGGTCTGCGCCAAGATCGAAGCGGAGCTGGCGGAGCTGGACGATGAAGACCGCAAGCTCTTTTTGGCGGATCTCGGGATCGAAAAGACCGGGCTCGAGCGCCTGATCACGGCAAGCTATCGCCTGCTCGGGCTCATCAGTTATCTGACCGCGGGCGAGCCGGAGGTGCGCGCCTGGACGATCCCGCAGGGCTTTACCGCGCCGAAAGCCGCGGGCAAGATCCATTCCGATTTCGAGCGCGGCTTTATTCGCGCCGAGGTCGTGAGCTTTGAGGACCTGATCGCCTCGGGCGATCTGCAAAAAGCCGCCGCCAAGGGGTTGGTCCGAAGCGAGGGCAAGGACTATATCATGCGCGACGGCGACGTCGTCTTGTTCCGCTTCAACGTGTAACGCTTCCCCGATCCCGAAAACCCGAAAAAGGAAACCGCCATGACTTATCTGCTCTACAACCTCGAGGCAAACAACGGCAAGGGAGAAGACTCCGCCAAGCGCGCCTTGCCCTATCTCTTCGGTAAGGAACTGAAACAGGTCGATCTCACGAGGCTCGATTGCAAAGCGTTTCTGCAAACGCTGACCCCGGCGGACGAGGTCGTGCTCGTCGGCGGCGACGGCACGCTCAACTGTTTTGTGAACGCGGTCTATCCCACGCCGCTTCCCTGCCCCTTTTTCCTGTTCCGCGGCGGCACGGGCAACGATTTTCTGCGCGACGTGACAAACGCGGACAAATCGCGTCCCCTCGTCTGCATCAACGACTATTTACAAAAGCTGCCCACCGTCACGGTCGGCACGCAGACGCGCTATTTTCTCAACGGCATCGGCTACGGGCTGGACGGCAAGGTCTGCGAGATCGCGGATCGCCGCAAGGAAAACGGCAAAAAGAAAAACAATTTCGGACTCATTGCCTTCAAGGAGCTCGTGTTCCAATTCAAGCCCTATCACGCGCGTGTGACCGTGGACGGAAAAACGCGCGAATTTGACCGCGTTTATATGGCGCCCGCGATGAACGGCAGGTATTTCGGCGGCGGCTTCAAGAGCGCGCCGGAGCAGGATCGGCTCGGCGACACCCTGACGCTCGTGGTCGTGCACGACGCGAACAAAGCCTGGACGATCTCGCATTTTCCGACCATGCTCAAGGGCACTCACGTGAAATACGAAGATCAGATCACGCTTCTTTCGGGCAAAGAAATCCGCGTGGAATTCGACCGCCCCTGCGCCCTTCAGATCGACGGGGAAACGATCCTCGCCGTGCGCGGATACACCGCGAAAAAGGAATGAAAAAAGAGCGAAAAGAAACGCGATTTTTTTATTGACAAACCAAAAAACCTGTGTTAGAATAGGCGTTGCCTGTGGGAGAGCGAGCGCTTTTCAGAAACGAAAAACGCTGGTGTAGCTCAATTGGCAGAGCAGCTGATTTGTAATCAGCAGGTTGGGGGTTCAATTCCCTTCATCAGCTCCAAAAAACTGAATACGGGAGAGTTCCCGAGTGGTCAAAGGGGGCAGACTGTAAATCTGTTGGCACCGCCTTCGATGGTCCGAATCCATCCTCTCCCACCAGAAAAAGGACTTGCTTCGGCAAGTCCTTTTTCAATGATATAAATCCACTTGCGTGGATTTGTGATATGCACTTCGCGCGTGATATTCGCCTTCGGCGAGTGATATGCCTGCGGGCGTGTGTGGATTTATATCATATCACTTTTCGCGTCAGCGAATAATATCACGTTTGCCGTGAGGCAAACATATCACATCGAGCGAAGCGAGATATATCACTTTAGCTGCGAGGGTTCGAATCCATCTGTTATAACCGCAATTCCATCTTTTTCGTATCCGGCAGTTCTGCTGCCGGTTTGCATCGCCGGTTTTTCCTTTTCCTGCAAAACGCTTTTCCTTTTTTCCGTTTTGTGCTATAATCCAATCAGAAAAAAGACCCGGTCTCCGGAGAGCGTTATGGAACCACGAATGAAAAGCGGCGTCGGCGTCGGCTTTTTGTACGCTTACGTGCATTTTGTCACGGAAGTCGTTTGTTTTTACGCGTTGAACGCCTGTTTCGGCTCCGGCGCCGGGCTCTGGATCGCGTTTCTGATCTACGATCTGCTCGCTTTCGTGCCGCAGGCGCCGCTCGGCTATCTTGCGGACAAGCGGCAATCGATCCCCTTCGGGCTGATCGGGCTTGTCCTGCTTGCCGCGGGGCTTTCCCTTTTTTACGTGACCTCCGTGCCCTATCTGCCGCTTGTCGTTCTGTGTCTCGGGAACTGCTGCACCCATATTTCCGGCGCGGAGGCGACCCTGCGCACGGCAAACGGCAAACTTGCGCCGAGCGCGATCTTCGTGGCGGGCGGCTCGTTCGGGGTGATCACGGGAAAGCTGTTATACCTCGCAAACGTGCCGTTCTGGGCGCTGATCCTTTTATGCTTGAGCGCGGTCGTTTTCGTGCTCTACGGCGATAGCTTCCGAACGGAAGCAAACGCGCGCTCCAATATTGCCTGCAAGGCGTTTTCCTACCACCGCAAAACGATCGGCGCCGCGGCGGTGATCGTTTTGTGCGTGTTCGTCGTCGCCGTGCGCGGATATATGGGCTACGGCATCCCCACCTCCTGGAAAAAGACCCTTTTGGAGACGGTTTTGTTTTTCTGTGCGATGGGGCTCGGCAAGGGTCTCGGCGGGGTGCTCGCGGATCGCTTCGGCGTGCGGCGCACGGCGATAGCAAGCACCGTGCTCGCCCTGCCGTTTTTGCTTGCGGGGGATCAGCTCATCCTCGTTTCGCTGATCGGCGTTTTATTGTTCAGCATGACCATGTCGATCACGCTCGCCGTGCTCGTTTCGGTCCTGCCGCGGCATCCGGGGCTTGCGTTCGGGCTGACCACCATCGGGCTTTTTTGCGGCACGGCGCCGATCTTCTTTTTCCGTTTCACTACGGTATTCGCCAATTCCGTTTTGATCGCAATCCTCACGGTCGTTTGCGTGATCGCCCTGTTTTGCGCGATCGGAAAGGATGAAAAACATGGCTGATTTTGCCGTTTTGATCGATTCTGCTTTCCTGTCCGAAATCCGCGCGCCCTTCTGGATCGCGGTCGGCGTGTTTTCCGCGCTCGTCGCCGTATCCGTGTTTCTCGTGATCCGTGCGCTGAAAGCCGAAAAAGACGATGCCGATTGACCGCCTGCCTTTCTGGATGGCGTACGGTCTTACCGTTACGCTGATCGGCGAGCTTTTGCTTGCCGCGATCCTAAAAACGCGCAGTCTCCGGGATCTCGGGATCGTCGCGCTGTCGAATCTCATGACCAATCCCCTGGTCGTATCCGTAAGCGTCGGCGCGGGGATCTTATTCGGAAAAACCGGCTATTTTACCGCCCTTGTCCTGTTGGAAGCCGGCGCCGTGTTTGCCGAGGGCGCGGTCTATCGGGCGCTGATCCCGGAAAAAAACCACCCGTTTTATTTTTCGCTTTCGCTCAACGCCGCGTCGTTTGCACTCGGGTTTGTACTCGACCGGCTCTTGCACCTGTCCGCCGTTTGACCCGGATTGATGAATCAGGAGGATACCATGAAAAAAACGCTCTGTACCGCCCTGGTTTTCCTCATCGCCCTGTGCCTGCCGCTCTGCGCTCTGGCGGACGCGGCGGCGCCCGCCTTTCAGCCCTACGAAGCCTACGCGGGCATTGGCGGGATCCCGGTGAGCTACGACCTTTTCGACGAAAACGGCGACGCGACGCCCGTAGAGGAAACGCTTCCCTTCGGCACGCGCGTCACCCTGATCGACTGGGGTGTGATCCAGTTTCAAAACGAATCCGGCAGCCATATTTCCGAAGTGCCCGTGATCATCCTAAACGAAACCTTCCCCGCGGACGAGGACGTTTCGCCCTACGACGTGGGCGCGGACCGGATCACCCCCGCCGCCTATACCGTTGCCGCCTACCAAACCATTTTGCGCCGCGGCCCGAACACGCCCTTTGACGCAAAGCGCATCGTAAAGCAAAGCGAAACGCTGACGATCAAAGCCATTTACAGAAACTGGGGCTACCTGCAGACCCTGACCGAAAGCGGCTGGGTGGATCTGGAAGATCTCGAATTTCTCTCCGCCGACGCGCCCGAGCCAGACCCCGAGCCCGAGCCGGGACCGGGGCGCGATCCGTCGGATCTTCTCTTTCCCGTGGTCCGGGCAAAAGGCTTGCCGCTGCTTGCCCTCTGCGTCGGCGGCGCGCTGATCTTGTCCGCCACCTGCGTCGTGACCGTACTTTTGATCCGCCGCGCAAAAAAGCGCCGCGATCCGAAAGAAAAGTGAACAATCAAAAATGATCCGCGCCTTTTGCGATCCCCTGTCCGAATCCGAATAAGAAAGAGAGTTTTTCATCCATGGCAGATCAACGCTCGAAAAAGATCACCCAAACCAGTCTCGTCGGCATCGGGGCAAACGTCCTGCTTGCCGGCTCCAAAGCGCTCGTCGGGCTCATCGCGGGCTCGATCGCGGTCGTGCTGGACGCGGTCAATAACTTAACGGACGCGCTAAGCTCGATCATCACGATCCTTGGGGTAAAGCTTGCCTCCCGCAAGCCGGACAAACGCCATCCCTTCGGCTACGGCCGCGTGGAATATTTCAGCGCGATCCTCGTCGCCGCCATCGTCTTGAGCGCGGGCGTCACCTCGTTGATCGAATCGGTCAAAAAGATCTTCGTCCCCGAAACGCCGGACTTTTCCGCCGTCACGCTGATCGTGCTCGGACTTGCGGTTTTCGTGAAGCTGATCCTCGGCAGATACGTGAAAGCGCAGGGCAAAAAACTCAATTCAGACGCGCTTGTCGCCTCCGGAAGCGACGCGAGCTTCGACGCGATCCTGTCCGCCGCAACGCTGCTCGGCGCCGCGATCACCCTGTTTACGGGAGTCGTACTGGACGGCTATCTCGGCGTGGCGATCTCGGTATTCATCTGTAAAGCGGGCGTGGAGATGCTGCTCGAATCGGCAAGCAATATTTTAGGAAACCGCGCGGACAGCGAAACCACGAAAGCGATCCGCGAGGCGGTGGAAGCGCAAGAGGGCGTGCTCGGCGCCTACGATTTGATCCTGCACAATTACGGCCCTCAAAGCGCCATCGGCTCGATCCACGTCGAGGTGCCGGACACTATGAACGCAAAAGAACTGCACACGCTGACCCGCAAGATCCAGGTCGCCGTTTTGGAGCGCTTCGCGGTCTTTCTGACCGTCGGCGTGTACGCCGTGGATATGGCGCATCTGTCCGATCGCAACACGATCAAGGAGCTGGTCTTACAGATCCCCGGCGCCAAAGGCGTGCACGGCGTGTTCTTCGACGACGCGCAAAAAACGATCTCCTTTGACGTGCTCACGGACTTCACCGTGCGCGACCGCGCCGCGTTCTGCCGGGAAGTGGCGGACAAGGCCTCCGCCGTCCTGCCGGACTATCAGATCACCGTCAACCTCGACTCCGACTACAGCGATTAGATTTTTGAAAATCAAAAGCGGCGGGAACCGGTTCCCGCCGCTTTTTGTATTTTCGTTTGTCTTCGGATCATTCCGCAAGGGCTTTCAGGCGATCCCAGGCGTCTTTTGCCGCGTTGAAATACGGCGTGTAATCCGTTTGCGTCCCGGCGCGCAATAATTCCGTCATTTCCGCGATCGGGGTGGTCAACGGCGTGAGCGCCAGGTTTCCGTACATTCCTTTGAGCGCGTGGGTGATCTCGAAGGCGCCCTTCAGATCGTTTTCTTGGAGCGCGCATTTGAGATCGTCAAAACGATCCTCGGCAAAGCACATCTGCACGAGGCTCAAATAAAAGTCCGCCTCTCCGAGACAGCGGCTCAGGCCCTCATCCACGTTCGCGCCGTAAGTTCGTAACGCTTCGATCGTCAACATTTCGGTCTCTCCTTATTTCGCAACAGTTTCTTTTGCGGATTCTTCCAGTTCTTTCCGGATCAAAAGCACGAATTCCTCCGCCGGGACCGGCTTGGAAAAATAATAGCCCTGCACGATCGAGCAACCGGCTTCTTTCAACAGATCCAGCTGCTCTTTCGTTTCCACGCCCTCCGCCACGGTGGGCAGATCCATCAACCCGGCAAGGTCGATCATCAGCTTCACCACCCGCAAATCCGTCTGACTGGTGGTGATATTGCGCACGAATCCCATATCCAGCTTCAACACGTCCACGGGCAGATTCGTCAGCGTGTGCAAGGAAGAATATCCCGCGCCGAAGTCGTCCATCTCGATTCTGAAGCCGCGGTCGCGCAGGCCCTGGATCGTATCGAGCAGCTGTCTCGGCGCGTCCATATAGGCGCTTTCGGTCACTTCAAGATAATAATGCTTGGGGTCGAGTCCGTATTTCCGCACGATCCCGGAAAATTCCTCGCAAAGCCCCGGCTCGTACAGATCGATGCGGGACAGGTTCACCGAAACCGAAAGAGGAAAGCCCGTTTCTTTCTGCCAGGCGCCCAACTGCGCGGCGGCCTCGTTCCAGATATAGCGGTCCAGCTTCAGAATCAAGCCGTTTTGCTCGAACAGCGGGATGAAGGTGCCCGGACTCACGACGCCGAGCTCCGGATGGATCCAGCGCACGAGCGCCTCCGCGCTCACAAGCCTTGCCCGATCGCTCCGGATCGCGTATTTCGGCTAAAAATAGACCTTGAACTGCTTTTCTTTGAGCGCCTGATCCATTTCGCCGATCAGCCGTTCGTGGAACAGCTCCTTTTCGTGCATCCCGGAATCGTAATAGGCGATCTCGGAAACGTAACCCTCTCTGAGCCCCGAAAGCGCCTGACGCGCGCGGTCGAAGCGCTGTTCCATCGTCAAAGACGGATCCGCGTTCTCATAGACCCCCGCGCGCACCGTGCCGTGATAAGCCGCAAGATC
>CADBPF010000012.1 GCA_902796545.1 uncultured Ruminococcus sp.
AGCTTTTTGGCTTCCTCGCTGTCGTCCTCCAAAAGCGCTTCTTCGCGTTTCAGGTTTTCCAGATAATCGATCAGCCCCTGCTCGGTGGGCGCGTAGAGCTTAAACAGCCGATCCAGGCGCGACAGGCGCTCCTCGATCTCATCCAAACTCATACCGGCGAACGCTTCGTCGCTCTGATAGGGCGCAAGCTCATGGAGCACCTCTTCGATCTCGTAGGAAAGCGAATCCAGTTTTTTGGCGCTTTCGGCAAAGGCTTTCACCTCTTCGCCGACGGCGGACAGCGCGTTTGACGCGTCGCGGATCAGATCGAGCGCGTTGGGGCTTCCCTCAAAGAGCGCGGCGGACGCGGTGTGCGTGGCTTCTCCGATCTTCTGCGCGTATTTTAAGCGCGTTTTCTGCTCCGTTAACTTTCGATACTCGCCGACGCGGATCCGCGCTTTTTCGAGCTCCTCGATCTGAAAGCGCGTAAACTCGCGCTCTTTCAAGCCTTTTTCGCGCTTTTCATAGAGTTTGGAAAAAATTTCGCGCTTTTCCCGATACGTCTGATAAAGCGCGCGGTACGCCTGCAGACTCGGCGCAAAGTCCGAAGACGCGGCGCAAAACGCGTCCAAATACGACAAATGGTTCTTGCGATCCAAAAGCCCGTGCGCCTCCTGCTGTTCGTGCACGTCCAACAGCACGCGGCTTGCGGCCTTCAGAACGGAAAGGCTCGTGGTCTTGCCGTCGATCCGGCAGGTGTTCTTGCCCGCCCGGTCCAGCCGGCGGGACAATTCGATCCCGCCGTCCGACGCGGTCAAGCCCAAAGACGCAAGCTGCTCTGAAACGCGAGGATCGAGTGTGTCGAACACGGCGGCGACTTCCAGATAGTCCGCGCCCGTGCGGATCAGATCCGGCGAGGCTTTTTTGCCCGTGATCAGCTGCAAAGCGTCCACGATCAGGCTTTTGCCCGCGCCCGTTTCCCCGGTCAGCGCGCAAAAACCGTCGGCAAATTGCAGTTCTGCCGACTCAAAGAGCGCGAGATCGCGGACGCGAAGCGAAAGCAGCATAAAAAGCTCCGATCAATGCTTAAGTAAGAGTCTGAACCGCGCGCAGACCTCCGTTGCCTGCGTCGCGGTGGGGACCGCTAAAAACACGGTGTCGTCCCCCGCGATACAGCCGATGATCTCGGTCCATTTCATCGCGTCGATCGCGGCGGCCGCCGCCTGTGCCGCGCCGGAAATGGTATTGAAGATCACAAGGTTGCCCGCCGCCGCGACGCGCACGGTCACCTCGAGCAGAACCTTGCGGTATTTTTCCAATTCGGGACTCAATTCGTCCTTTGCCGCAAGCGCGTATTTGTAGCCGCCGGAATAGGCGAGCTTAATGAGCCCGAGTTCCTTGATATCGCGCGAAACGGTCGCCTGCGTAACGGAGAAATCCTCCGCGTTAAGCAACGCGCACAGTTCTTCCTGGGTGCCGACGTTGCGCACGCGGATCAGTTCTAAAATCTTGGCTTGCCGGTTGGCTCTGACGGAACTCATAATTCATCCCTTTCGTTCAACTTCTGATACAACACCTTGCAAAAATCACGCGTTTTCAAGCGCAAAAGCCGTGTGACGCGCTCGCTTTTCCGGATCGTGACGGTGCTTTCCCCGGTCAGTTCGAGCTTCGTTTCCCCGTCCACGCACAGCACGGCGCGATCCTTGCCGCGGATCTTTTGGATCGTGATCGTTTCCTGCGGCGGCTCGATCAGCGCGCGGGTCCGCAGCAGCGAATGGGCGCAGATCGGCGTGACGCAGATGCAGCTGACGCGCGGATCGACGATCGACCCGCCCGCGGACAGCGAATACGCGGTGGAGCCCGTGGGGCTTGCGACGATCAGCCCGTCCGCCCGGTAGCGCCCGATCAGGGTATCGGACACGCACACGTCAAACGACAAAACGCCGAGCGCGCTTTCGTTGACGACGCACGCGTCGTTGAGCGCGTGGAATTCGGCACCGTCGCAGTTTACGTTCAGCATCATGCGTTCCTCGATCGCAAAGCGATCGCCGTTCAATTCCCGTAGCGCTTCCAGATCCGAGCGCTCCAGCGCGCTCAAAAAGCCGATATGCCCGAGGTTCACGCCTAAAATCGGCGTGCCGGCGGCGCTTGCCAGCCGTGCCGCCGACAAGAGCGTGCCGTCACCGCCGAAGCAGACGACGAGATCGCACTCCGAAAACAAACGCTCGCAGTCGATCATGCGCACCAGATCGTGCGAAACAAACGCGCCCGCCGACGGAAGCGTGAATACGGCAAATCCTTCTTCATACAAGATCCGCGCCGCTTCCTCCACGGCTTCCTCGATCGCTTGCGTTTGCGATTGATAAAACAGCGCAACGGAATGGATCATATCAATCCCCTTTTTTCACAAAATACAATAAGGCTTCCCGATTCCCGTCGCCGCCGAGGATCGGGGAATCGGTCTTTGATTGAAATTGCAGCCCGAAGGCTTCCGCTTGCCTGCAGAGCGCCTGAAAGGCCTCTTCGACCGCGGGACAGGGACGGACGATCCCGCCCTTGCCGATAAAGCTTCTGCCCACCTCAAACTGCGGTTTATAGAGGGTGACAAGCTCCCCGCCCGGACGCAAAAACCGCGCGGCGCTCTCGTAGAGCTTGCCCTGCGAAATAAACGACACGTCGATGACGCCGAGATCGCAGATCTCAGGGATCTCGCGTTCGGTCAGATCTCTCGCGTCGGTCTGTTCCAGCACGGTCACGCGCACGTCGCCGCGGATCTTCTCGTGTAATTGCGCGCTGCCGACGTCCACCGCGTACACGCGCAAAACGCCGTGCTTCAACAAACAATCGCAAAAGCCGCCGGTGGAAGCGCCGAAATCGAACGCGGTCTTGCCGAGCGCGTGGATCGAAAAGGTGCGCAGGGCGTGCTCCAATTTCAACCCGCCGCGGGAAACGTATTGATCTAAGTGGTTTTCCAAAACCTCGACGCGATCGTAGGGGCGCACGTTTTGCGAGGCTTTTTTGGCGACCGTCCCGTTGACCGTAACGAATCCGCCCTCGATCAGGCGCGAGGCGAGCGTGCGCGAGGGCGCAAGCGCCCGTGCGACCATCAGCAGATCCAGCCGGATCACGGCTTGATGCGCTCCAGGGCCTTATCCGCCAGACTTTGCGCGTCCAGCGCGCAATGCCGCAGCAGCTCGTGGTAAGCGCCCTGCGGAACGTATTGATCCTCCACGGCGCAAAGCTCGTATCCGTTTGCAAAGCCCGGCGCTTCATTCGTGCAGATGCGCGACAAAAGATCCTCGAAAAAGCCGCCGTGCCGGATCCCCTCTTCCACGAATACGGCAAGCTCGAACTTGCCTTTGGCGCAGAGCATCTCCGCAAGCGCTTGCGGGTCGAAGGGCTTTAAGCGCGTGATCTTGCACACCGCCGCCCCGATCCCTTTTTCGCGCAGGATCTGCGCGGCGCCGAGCGCCTCGTCCGTGATCCTGCCGTAGGACAAAAACAGCACGCGCATATCCGGCGCCGTCTGATAGAGCTCTAAATCCTCTTTACAGGCAAAGCATTCGGTGACGCGCGCTTTTTCGCTCCCCTTGGGATAGCGCACGACGTTCACGCAGTCAAACTCGCGCACGCACTCGCGCAGGATCCGTTCCTGCTCCGCGTAAGTCGCGGGGGAATAGACCGAAACGCCCGGAAGCTGCAAGGTGAGCGCCACGTCAAAAAGCCCGTGGTGCGTGGGACCGTCGCCGTCGGCAAAGCCCGCGCGATCCAGGCAGATGAGCGCCGGGATCTTCTGCAGGGCAAGATCGTGGAAGATCTGATCGTAAGCCCTCTGGAAAAAGGTGCTGTAAACCGCAAATACGGGCTTGAGCCCGCCCGCGGACAGCCCCGCGGCAAAGGTCATGCCGTGTTCCTCGCAGATGCCGACGTCGAAAAAGCGCTTCGGATAATTGCGCTTGAATTCGTTTAAGCCCGTGCCCTCGTCCATGGCGGCGGTGATCGCCGAGATCGTGTGATCGGTGCGCGCAAGCGCGGTGATCACGCTGCCGAAATGCTGGGAAAAGCTCTCCCCGCCTTTGGCAAAATGCGCGCCGACGGAGTGATACTTATTCGGTTTTTGCTCGGCGGGCGCGTAGCCCTTGCCCTTTTTGGTCACCAGATGCACGAGCACCGGCCCCGAATGGCGGCGCGCCTCACGCAAAAGCACCTCGACGCTTTCCAGATCGTTGCCGTCCGCCGGGCCGAGATAGAAGATCCCGAACTGGTCAAAGAGATTGTCGCCTAAAATCATGCTCTTCACGTCGCTTTTGATGCGGGAGATCCCGCGCTCCAGCGGCGCGCCGACTATCGGCACGTGATGCAGGATGCGGTGGCTGTCCTCTTTGATGGAAAAATATTTTTCGCTCGTGCGGATGCGGTTCAAGTGCCCCGCAAGCGCCCCGACGCTTTTGGAGATCGACATTTTATTGTCGTTTAAGACGATGATCAGACTGTCCGTCCGGCGCACGTTGTTGAACGCCTC
>CADBPF010000013.1 GCA_902796545.1 uncultured Ruminococcus sp.
GACGGGAAAGCCTCGAAGATCATCGTGCCGACCGACACGGTGGAGCTTGCGAAAAAAGACGTCCTGTTCAGCGAACTGACGGGTCTGGGCGACGTGACCGACGCGGCCGACGCGCCGAAGCCCAAAAAGAAATAAGCGCGTTTAAAAGTTTGATCCAAACGAAAAGCCGCCCCGGACGGGGCGGCTTTTTCCGCCATTTTCGGACCAGCGGCGCGTTACAACCGGATCACGCACAGCGGCTTGTTTTGTTTTTTGCAGCGGTCGATCATAAACGCTGTGCCGCGGGAAACGCCGTCCCAAAAAGCGAGAACGGCGTCGGCGTAATCCAAAATCGAAAGATTGCGCAAAATCGGGGCCGCGCGGCCGAATGCGGCGTAATCCGGCAAAAAATCGCGATACGGGATCCCGCGCGCCTCGGCAAAGGCGCGCGCGCAGGAATCCACGCCCCGCGCGCCGCCGGAAACGATCTCCGTGACCTCGCGGAACAGCGCCGACCCGATCTGCTCCGCGCTCGGGAAAAGACCCCGGGACCCGATGATGGCAAGTTTCATGGCACCCCCGAAATTTGTGCGTCATTTTAATGCCATAATACCACCATATTCGTTGTGACGCAACTTTTCCACTATAATAAAGTCAGTCTTTTTGGAAGCGAGGTGCCGTGATGAAAGACAAGTTATTGCGATATACCCTGCGGGTAGATCGCTTGCTGTTTCAGAAATTCCGCTACGTTGCCGAATTTGAAGGCAGATCCGCCAACAAAGAGATCGAGCAGTTCTTAAAACGCCACGTGGCGGATTTTGAACAAGCCCACGGCGAGATCCCGACCAAAGCGGACGACCGGTAAAAGAAACCGCGCAAGTTGCGCGGTTTCTTTTTTCGTTTCAGTCCGATTCCCATTGGTAGCGTCGCAGATCCACGCGATCGTCCTCCACTTCGACGCCGGAGGCGATCAGACGCGCCTTTTGCGCGCCGATCCCGCCGAAAGCGAAATTTTCCGCCAATTTTCCCTCGCGGTTCACGACCTTGAAGCAGGCGATCCGGTCCGGGTCGGGATTCTGATGCAGAATCGTGCCGATCACCCGCGACAGACGCGGGTTTCCCAAGTCCGCCGCGATCTGCCCGTAGGTCACGACTTTCCCGTCCGGGATCCTTTGTAAATACGCGTACACCCGCGCGCTCAAATCCGTTTTCATTTTTCATCCCTCTCGCAGTATGAGTTTCTGCATATACTATACCACGAAAACTGCTTTCCGGCAAGAACGGCGCGCTTTTTTGATTTCGGGAACCGTTCTCAAATTCTGAATTATTTTTTCAAATTTTTGAGAAAACCTCTTGCATTCCGTCCCTTGGCGTGCTATACTGTCGGCAGAATGGTTGTCTGTGGCTAACTTCACTCCTGTCCGTGAAAGGATGATCCCCGATGGAATCCGAACAAAAACGCACGCTGATCCTGATCCTGATTTCCGCGCTCCTGTTTGCCGCGGGGCTTTTGCTGCCCGCCGAGCCGGGCGTTTTCCGGATCGTCTGTTTTCTTGCCGCGTGGCTGGTCTGCGGCGCGCCGGTCCTGTGGGAGATGGCAAAAGGGCTTTTTCACGGCGAGTTTTTCGACGAAACGGTTTTGATGTCGGTCGCGACGATCGGCGCGATCGCGCTCGGGGAATACCCGGAAGCCGCAATGGTGATGATCCTCTACGAGCTCGGCGAGTTTTTGGAAGACCTCGCGGCGGATCGCAGCAAAGAGCGCATCGAGGCGCTTTTGGATCTGCGCCCCGAAAAGGCGCGCGTGCTGCGTGACAACGAAGAGATCCTCCTCTCGCCCGGAGACGTGCGCGTCGGCGAAACGATCCTCGTATATCCCGGAGAGCGCGTGCCCCTGGACGGCAAGCTCTTATCCGACCGCGCGACGCTCGACCGTTCGGCGCTCACCGGCGAAAGCGCGCCCGCAAAAGCCGCCTACAGCGACGAGATCCTGTCCGGATCGGTCGCGCTCGGGGAGGCGATCGCGCTGTCCGTGACCGCGTCCTTTGAAACGAGCACCCTTTCGCGCATCGTAAAGCTCACCGAACAGGCAAAAGAAAACAAGTCGCGCAGAGAAGCGTGGATCTCCCGTTTTGCGCGCGTTTACACGCCGATCGTGGCGATCTGCGCCGTACTCGTCGCGCTAGTCCCGATCCTCGTCTTTTCCGCCGACGCGACCGTCTGGATCCGCCGCGCGCTCAATTTTCTGGTCATTTCCTGCCCCTGCGCGCTCGTGATCTCGATCCCCTTGACCTTTTTCTCCGGGCTCGGCGCGCAAAGCCGGATCGGATTGCTGATCAAGGGCGCGTCGCACCTGGAGGATCTCGCCGACGTATCGTGCGCGGTGTTCGATAAGACCGGCACGCTCACCCGCGGCGTGTTCGAGGTCACGGCGATCCACCCGCACAAGCTGCGTTCGGAAACGCTGATCGACCTCGCCGCCCTGGCGGAAAGCCATTCCAACCACCCGATCGCGCAGTCCATCCTGCGCTCGCACGAGGGACATATCGACAAATCCCGCGTAGAGTCCGTGGAGGAGCTGCCGGGGCTCGGCATCCGCGCGAGCATCGACGGCAAAGCGGTTTTCGTCGGAAACGCGCGGCTGATGGAGCAGGCGGGCGCGAAGATCACCGACTGCGAACACAAGGACGGCAGCGTAGTGCACGTGTGCGAAGAACAAACGTACTGCGGGCATATCGTGATCTGCGACACCCCGCGCGAGAACGTGAAAGACCTTCTTTCGTCGCTCAAACGGCTCGGCGTGGAAAAGACCGTGATGCTCACGGGCGATAAGCGCGAGATCGGTCAGCGGCTGGCGGAAGCGATCGGGATCGACGAGGCGCGCTGTGAGCTGCTCCCGGAGGAAAAACTGCGCGCCATCCAAGAGCTGTCCGAACGAAAAGGGCGCGGTGCGCTCGCCTTTCTCGGCGACGGCATCAACGACGCGCCTTCGCTTGCCTGCGCCGATCTCGGCATCGCGATGGGGTCTCTCGGCAGCGACGCCGCCGTGGAAAGTGCGGACGCGGTCTTCATGGACGACCGCCTGCAAGCGCTCCCCCGCGCGATCCGCACCGCGCGCAAAACGATCCGTATCGCGCGGGAAAACCTGTTCTTTGCGCTGATCGTCAAATTCTCGTTTCTCGCGCTTTCCCTGTTCGGGCTTTTGCCGATGGCGCTCGCGGTCTTTGCCGACGTGGGCGTGACCTTATTATGCATCGCAAACGCCGCGCGCGCCGCCGCGCCCGTGGCAGACAAAACTCCTTGATCCGCAAATACTTTTCCATATCGGAAAACCGCCGCGTGAATGTTCGCGTGGCGGTTTTGTTGTATGACACGAAAATCGAGAAAAAAACGGCGGTTTTTTGTGGAAAAATAATAGACAAATATATAAAAATATGTTAAGATGAGTTGAAGCATAAATTCTTTTTTTCGTTTTCCACCCCGACGGAGGATCGAACCATGAAACACGGCATTTTCAAACGGATCGCGGCGATACTGCTTTGCGCTCTTCTGTTTTCGCAAAGCGCTCTCATCGCGGTTCTGGCAGACGGCGGGCCGACGCAGGCCACCGCCCGCTACATTTGCGTTTCCGATTTCAATGAACAGGGCGAGCCCTGCGCTTTCGCGTTTTCCGATGCGCAAACGGAAACCGCGATGGCGCTTTACGTAACGGGCGGCGACTATACGCTGACGGAGGACGTGCGCGATCTGATGCTCTTACTCAACGACGCCGTTCTGACCATCGGTCCCGGCGGCGATTTCGGTGAGTTCATCATGTCCGGCGACAGCGCGATCTATTACGACGGTTACAGCGAGGGCTGCGTGCTGGACGCGCCCGTCTGTGAGGGCGAGACCGCAAACGAAGTGGCCGCCTTCTACATGGACGGCTCGAATATCGCGCCCTACGTGATATTCGTAACGGGCAACGCGGTGCTTGACGACGCGCACAATCACGGCTGCTACGTTTTGATCAACGTGGCGGCGGACGCGCACCTTACGATCGACACGATCCTGGATACGGAATGCGCCGAGATCAACGGCGAGGTCTTTATCAAGGCGCCGCAGTCCGGCGATCCGCACGGCTTGAACGTGATCGACGACCTGACCGTGGGAAGCGGCGGAAGCATCACCGCGGACGAGGGGCAGATCTTAGAGCTGCGCGAGGGCGCGGTATGCAACGGCTTTACCACGTATCTTTTCCCCGATTATGAAAACGAATTCTATCACGATCCCGACAATTTAGAGACGCGCACCTTCGGGTACGTGATCGAAAGCGGTTTTGAAGGCTTCGTTTTGCAGGAAAGCGGAGAAAACGGTCCTTCGCTTCAGCCCGGGGAAGGCCGGATCTGTTACGATATGGCGAACGACGCGCGCGTGATGTTAGACGGTCGGATCCTCAACGACAACGAAGTGTTTTCCATGCCGGAGGGCGACAGCTTTACCTTAGACCTGATCCCGCCGCGCGAGTTCGACTATAATATCGATATTTCCTATACCATTGACTTTGACGGCGATCACCTCTTTGCCGCGGATGAAAACGACGGTGAATACAGCATCACCGTGGATCGCACGGCCCTTGACCGCGACTGTTTGTACCTCGACCTCTGGTGGTGTGACGAAAACTATGACTTCGACCATATCGAGGTGGGTGAGAATCAGTTCGGTCTGGAAATCAACGGCGACGGCGCGGGTTACGCCTGGCTGTTGGAAGGCGCCGAAAACATCTATACCTATAACGGACGCAACCGCATGCTGGTGGGCAAAGATCGATCTTATCTTGCTTTCGGCGTGAACGGCGAGCCGGAAATGGTGCTCATGGACGGCGATACCCTTTATCCGGACGGCGACGGCGTTCTGGATCTGA
>CADBPF010000014.1 GCA_902796545.1 uncultured Ruminococcus sp.
CCCTATCCGGGCGGCAAGGAGCTCCAAAAACTCGCCGACGCCTATTCGGGCGGCGACTGTTACGCGCTTCCCTCGCCCGCGCTGCGCGATTCGCTTTACGATTTTTCCTTTTCCGGACTCAAGACCGCGGTCATCAATTTAGACCACCGCCTTACACAGATCGGCGAGACCTTGAACCGGGAAAAACTTGCCGCGTCTTTTTGCAAGATCGTGCAAGAGGGGCTTTGCGACAGACTGCAGAACCTGGTGTCGAACACGCCCGTGCAAACGCTCGTATTTGCCGGCGGGGTCGCCGCAAACGAGGGTTTACGAAGCGCGATCAAAACGTTCTGCGACCAATCCGGCGTGCGCTTTTGCCCGGTGGACGCAGTCTTTTGCGGCGACAACGCCGCGATGATCGCTTCGCAAGGCTACTACGAGTATCTTGCCGGCGTGCGGGCAAAAAGCGATCTGAACGCCTCGGCGCGCGCGGAGATCGAAACCTGAAAAAATGCGGTTTTTTTCTATGGCAAACTTCGCGTTTATGCTGTGGAAAACTTTTTTCGTCCGTCCGGTTTTGCCTGATGGAAAGCCGCTTTTTGACCCACGCCCTTGTGGATAACTCCGTGGGGAATTTTGCATAAACGCGTTTTATGCACCGATCATTCAATCTTTGGAAAACGAGGACGAAACGATGGCAAACCAATTTGATTTAGACGGCGCGATCCGTCATTTTTCCGAGCTCATCACCGAACAGCAGGCGCGTGCCGAGCGCATCCGCAACGCGGAAAAACCGCTGGATTATACCGCGCTGTCTCCGCTGGTGATCGGCGTCTGCGGCGGCGACGGGATCGGCCCGACCATTACCGCCGAATCGCGCCGCGTGCTGGAATTCTTACTCGCCGACGAGGTCGCCGCGGGCAAGATCGTGTTCAAAAACGTGGACGGGCTGACGATCGAAAACCGCATCCGGGTCGGCAAGGCGATCCCCGACGAGGTGCTGGAAGAGCTGAAGACCTGCCACGTGATCTTAAAAGGTCCGACCACCACGCCGCAGGCGGGCGACGGCAGACCAAATATCGAAAGCGCGAACGTCGCCATGCGCAAGGCGCTCGACCTGTACGCGAACGTGCGCCCCGTGAAGGTGCCCTCGCAGGGCATCGACTGGACCTTCTTCCGCGAGAATACCGAGGGCTCTTACGCCGTCGGCAGCCGCGGCTATTCCCCCTCCGACGATCTGTCGGTGGATTTCGTGGTCACCACCACGGGCGGCACCGAGCGGATCGCGCGGCTTGCCTTTGAATACGCCCGCGCAAACGGCAAGCAAAGAGTGGCCATCGTGACCAAGGCAAACGTGATCAAAACGACCGACGGCAAGTTTTTGAACCTCTGCCAGAAGATCGCGAAGGACTACCCCGAGATCGAGGTCAGCGACTGGTATATCGACATCATGACCGCAAAGCTCGTGGACGAAAAGCGCCGCCGCGATTTCCAGGTGCTGATCCTGCCCAATCTCTACGGCGATATCCTGACCGACGAGGCCGCCGAATTCCAGGGCGGCGTGGGCACCGCGGGCAGCGCCAATATCGGCTCGCGCTACGCGATGTTCGAGGCGATCCACGGCTCCGCGCCGCGCATGGTCGAAGAGGGCCGCGCGATCTACGCCGATCCCTGCTCCATGATGCGCGCCTGTGTGATGCTCCTAAACCATATCAAACGCTTTGACGCCGCGGCAAGACTGGAACGCGCGCTCGACCGGTGTATGTTTACCGAAAAGCGCATCACGATCACCGGCCGTTCCGACGGCGCGACGACCGAGGAATTTGCCGATTACGTGATGGAAAACCTGTAACAGATCGTCAAAAAAAGGAGCCGAAATGGCAGAAAAACTCTATACGATCCCCGTAAACGAGGCGTTTGAAGCACGCAAAGGCTGTCCTTTTTGCGCCCTCTTCAAGCGCCTGGAGCAAAACGAGATCGACCTGATCCTCGGCGCGAGCATGATGGAGCCGGACGTGCGCAAGCAAACCAACGCCAAGGGCTTTTGCAAGGAGCATTTCCGGATGCTCTACGCCGCCCAGAAGCGTCTGCCGCTCGCGCTCGTTTTGGAAAGCCATCTGCAGGAAGCGGAAAACGCCTTGAAGCCCGGGCTTCTCGGCGCGCAAAAGGGAGACGCGATCGCGCAAAAGGCGAAATCGCTTGCCGAAAGCTGCTATATCTGCGACCGAATCGAGTTCCATTTTTCCAAAATGTTCGAGACTGCCGCGCTCTTGTACGATTCCGACCCGGCATTCCGGGAAAAGCTGGCCGCGCAGCCCTATTTCTGTCTGGAGCACTACGCGCGCTTTTTGCTTTCCGCGCGCTTGAAACAACCCAAAAAGCGCTTCGGGGACTTTACGCTTGCCATGCGCGGCGTGGAGGAAGCCTATCTTGCCAAAACGCGCGAAGAGATCTCGGCGTTCTGTAAAAAATTCGATTACCGCTACGTGGACGAGCCCTGGGGCGAGGAGAAAAACGCCGTGGAACACGCGCTGAATCTGTTCGGGATCGACGCAGGAGAAAAACGATGAAAACGCAACGGCTCATCGCCTACCGCTGTCCGGAATGCGGCACCGCGGTCGTGGGCGATCTGAATCTCTTTATTTTAGGCGGTCAGGAACTGAACCTGAATTGCAAGGAATGCTCCGCGCCGGGGCTGAACGCCAAGCTCGGCAAGGATTCCAAGCTCTATCTTACCGTTCCCTGCCTGACCTGCCCGCATCCGCACCACTACTGCGTGGAGACCAAAACGGTCTTTTCCCGCGATTTGTTCGTGCTGCAATGCGCGCTCACGGGGCTGGACCTCTGCTTTATCGGCGAGGAACACGCCGTGGAGGACGCTTTGGAGAAAAACCGGCAGGAGCTGCTCGCCCTCTCCGACGAGCTTGCCGACGAAGAAGAGGCGGAAGAAGACGCGCCCGGAGAAGCGAAAACCGACGAGCATCCGCCGCTGTTTGATCCCGTACTCACCGGGCAGATGCTCTATCTGATCCGGGAATTCGCGCAGGACGGCAGGATCTCCTGCTCCTGCGGGGAAACGCATCTGGATTTCCGCCTGCTGCCGGACGGCTTTCTCTTTACCTGTCCGAAGTGCCGCGCGGCAAAGGTCTTTCCCGCGATGAGCGAGTCCGACCGGATGCGCTTGGAAGAACTCACCGAGATCCGTTTAGACGGCGGGGAGAACGACAAATGACCTACCTTTCCTTTGCCAGAGCCGAACTGCCGCTGATCGACGGCATGGATCAGACCGGCTATATCGCCCGCTTCGGCGGCGCGACGGGCGTGCTGGACCGGCCGGAGCTGAAGGTGCTTCTCTTAAAAGAGGGCTTTGAAAAACCCGCCGTGCTGGTCTTCTGCGACCTGCTCGGCTTTTCGCCCGAACGCACGAAGCTCTACGAGCGCCGCGCCGCACAGCTTTGCGGCACCGTGCCCGAGCGCGTGGCGATCACCTGTACCCATTCCCACGCCGCGCCCTCCTCGATGAGCCTGATCCGCTTGGGCGAGTGCCGCGACAGTTGGTTTTCGCGCTTCGAGCAGGTCTTTGACCGGGCGCTGACCGAAGCCCACCGCGCGACCCCGGAGGACGTCCGCGTCTTCTTCGGGAAAACGCTCGTAGAGGGCGTGGCGCGCAATCGCGTGCAGGAAAACGCCCTCGTGGATACCGACGAAACGCTCTTGCTCTTCAAGACCCGAACGCGCTCGATCGCGCTCGTCAATTACGCCTGCCATCCCGTGACCTTGAGCGCCGAAAACCGCCTGTATTCCGCGGACTATCCCGGCGCGGTACGCCGGATCCTGGAACGCAGCGGGCTTGTGGATGAAGCGATCTTCGCCACCGCCCCCTGCGGGGATCTGAATCCCGTAGAGCAGGACGAGCCCGGCGAATGCCGCCGCCTGGAAGAATACGCTTTGAGGATCGCGCAGGGCGCAAAAGAGCTTTTGGCAAGCGACTCGCTGATGGAGCTTTCCGGCTTCTCCATGGAGAAAAAAGCCGTGCGCTTCCCGCTTGCGGCCGATCACGGCCGCGCCGATATTTCCGGCGAAAAGATCCGCGCCAAACGGCTCTACGACTCGTCCGACGACAAAAACCGCCGCAAATACGCCGAGGCAAATTACCTCTACGCGCTCTCGCACGAGAAGTTGTTATCCCTCGGGCTTACCGAAACGCATTTCGACGCCGTGCTCACCAAGATCCGCTTTGGAAACTTTACCATCATCGGCGTGCCCTTCGAGCTCTTCTCCGGCATCGGCGTGGAGTTGAAAGAACGCCTCGCCCCCGCCTGCGTCATGGAGCTCTGCGGCGGCAATTTCGGCTACTTTCCCTCCGAACAGCTCTACGACGCCGCAAATTACGAGCGCGGCGACGCCTATATGTACTATAACCGCGGCGGCCCTTTAGAAAAGACCGCCGAACGCACCCTGATGAGCGCGCTGTTGGAAGATTGAATTTTATTTGTATTCCACCTTTTCTTTTCGTGTGAAAAGAAAAGGTGGAGCCAAAAGAAAAGCAAGGGAAATTGGATCAGG
>CADBPF010000015.1 GCA_902796545.1 uncultured Ruminococcus sp.
GCCTGGAATTACGGCAAACGCTTCGCCAAAACGACCGAAAACGCGCCCAAACGCAAGGCCGATCGCTCGGGCGTGCCGAATTTTACCCGCTTGGTGAGCCCCGGCGGTTTTCCGGTGCTCGTCGGAAAAAACAATCTGCAAAACGAATATCTCACCTTCCGCGCGGCAAGCAAGAACGACTTGTGGTTTCATATCAAGGGTAAGCCCGGCGCACACGTGATTCTGCATTTGGAAGGGGATACGGCCCCGGGCGAGCAGGATCTCTCCTTTGCCGCCCGCTGTGCGCTTACTCCGAACGAGCGCCTGTCCGGCGCGCGCGTGGATTATACGCGCGCAAAATACGTGAAGCATCATCCGTCCGGTCTGCCGGGAAGAGTTGTCTATACCGGCGAGCGCGAGATCTTCGTGCGGGAAACGGATTGAGTTTTCAGTCTTTTCTCTTGAAAAGGCGCGCTTTGTATGCTATACTGATTTAAGGCATCAAAGTAACGCTTCGGCAGGTTTTGCCGATCGCGGATCGGGGCCGTAAAGAATCGATGAAGGAAAGCTTTATATCGCATAGCGAGGAGCAAACCGAACGGATCGGCGCACGGATCGGTGCGCAGATCACTCGCGGTCTCGTGGCGCTCTACGGCGAGCTCGGCGCCGGAAAAACCGTTTTTTCCCGCGGGTTTCTCCGCGCAAAGTTTCCCGGGATCGTCGTAACGAGCCCCTCGTTTACGGTCATGAATCAATACGGTCAGGGAAGGAGCGCGGTCTATCACGCGGATCTGTATCGGATCAACTCTTTTGAGGATTTGGAATCCACGGGCTTTTACGATCTGCCGCAAGACGCGCTGATCCTTTGCGAATGGGCGGAAAAACTGCCGGAGGATCTTACGCCGGATCATCGCATCACGATCCGCGCCGGATCCACGCCGGAACAACGCGAGATCCTTTGGGAGAGTGACTTATGCTGACTTTGGGACTGGACGCTTGCGCTCTGACCGCCACCGTTTCGCTGGTGGAGGACGGAAAAGTCCTTGCGTTATTGCAGTCCACGAATCGTTTGAATCATTCCGTCCGACTGCTCCCGATGATCGAAGAGATCTTGAAGATCTCGGAACGCGGGCTTACCGATCTGGATCTGATCGCGATCAGCGCAGGTCCCGGATCCTTCACGGGCGTGCGCATCGGGATTTCGACCGTCAAAGGGCTTGCCTTCGGGGATACGATCCCCTGCGTTCCGGTTTCGACGCTCGAGGCGCTTGCCTATACGCAGCGCGATACGGATGCGCTCGTGTGTCCCTTGATGGACGCGCGCCGCGGCGAGTTTTATCAAGCCTTGTTTCAGGCGTCCCACGGCGATTTGAAACGCCTGTACGACGACCGCCCGATCGACGATCAAACCTTGTATCGTGAATTGTCGCAGACCGGAAAACGCGTTTTGCTCTGCGGCGACGGTGCGGAACTCTTTTCCTGCGCGCACGCGGACGATCCCGCCTTTTGGCTTGCCTCGCCCGTGACTCGCCTTCAGAACGCGGCAAGCGTTGCGCTGATCGGGGAGGCGCGCTATCAGGACGGCTTTTTTGTGAAAGCCTCCGCGCTTGCGCCGATCTATTTGCGGCAAAGCGGCGCCGAGCGGAAACGCCAAAAAACGGATAAGGAAGTGTAACTATGCTGATTCTTGCTTGCGACCACGCGGGTTATCCCATCAAGACCGCCGTTAAAGCGTATCTGGATGCGCAAAAAATCGACTATCTTGATTGTGGGACGGATTCCACGGACGCGGTCGATTATCCGGTTTATGCCAAAAAGGCGCTGGATCGGATGACGGACAAGGATCGGGATATCGTACTGTTGTTCTGCGGAACGGGACTTGGTATGATGCTTTGCGCCAACCGTGTGCCCGGCGTGCGCGCCGTGTGCGCGTCCGACGCATTCAGCGTGGAGCATTCCCGCAGTCATAATAACGCGAATTGCCTGTGCCTGGGCGGTCGCGTGATCGACGGGCAAAAGGCGGTGGAACTTGTCAAACTGTTTTTGGAAACGAAATTCGACGGCGAGCGCCACGCCAAACGCTTAAAACAGATCGACGAATTGTTTTCATAAGAAACCCTCAGCCTAAGAGAAAGGCCGTGCTATTCGGGGAGTCAGCGGCACCCTGTACCCGCAATCCGCTATAGCGGGGGAGAATCCCGCGTCCCGGGGTGCGCTTGTGCGGCAGTCCCCGGCTTCGGACGTTGAGGAATGGGTCTTGCGCAATCGTGTCTTGCGAACCATGTCAGGTGGGGAACCAAGCAGCATTAAGCAAATCGCACGATGTGCCGTCAAGATCGCCTGTTCTGAGTCCGATTCCGGGCAAACGCGTATGAGCGTAACCACAAAACGCGGTGCACGGTCTTTCTGTTAGGCTGAGTTCAAGGAGAACGCATGCATCAAACGCTTTATCGCAAATACCGTCCGCAAACCTTTTCCGAGGTCTGCGGTCAGGATCGGATCACTTCCGTCCTGCGCCGGCAGATCGCGGACGAGACCTATACGCATGCCTATCTGTTTGCCGGTACCCGCGGGACCGGCAAGACCTCCTGCGCCAAGATTTTCGCGAAAGCGGTCAACTGCGAGCATCCGGTGGACGGCGAGCCCTGCAACGAGTGCGAAACCTGCAAGGCGATCACCGAGGGCAGGCTGCTTGACGTATTGGAGATCGACGCCGCCTCCCACAACGGCGTGGACGATATCCGCGATCTGTGCGAAAAAGTCGATTTTTTGCCGACTCAATGCAAAAAACGCGTTTATATCATCGACGAAGTCCACATGCTTTCCCCGAGCGCGTTCAACGCACTTTTGAAGACGTTGGAAGAACCGCCGGCGCACGTGCTCTTTATTTTAGCCACCACGGAGCCCGGCAAGGTTTTGGAAACCGTTCGTTCGCGCTGTCAGATCTTTTCGTTTAGCAGGATCGAAACGGAAGAAATCACCAAGCGCGTTTTATACGTGGCAGAGCAAGAGGGGATCAAGCTTCCCGAAAGCGGCGCCCGGCTCATCGCCCGGCTTTCCGACGGCGGCATGCGCGACGCGCTTTCCCGCTTGGAAAAATGCGTCGGATATCCGGATGAGTTGACCGATTCGGCGCTCGAGTATATTTTCGAGCTCGGCAGTCAGGAGCTCATCACCTCGTTTGCCGTCAGCGCGGCAAGGGGCGATCAGGCGGCGTGCTTTACGCTGTTGGACGATCTGTACCGCGACCTCGGCAATCTCAAAGAGGTCTTGCAGCAGATTTTGGGCGCGTTCCGGGATATGCTGTTATACGCGGCAAAGGTGCCGTTTGAAACGCACGCCGGCCGTACCGATACTTTGCAGGCGCGCTTGAAGGCGCAGGCGGAGACCATGTCGGAGGGCGAGATCTTGTATCAGATCGGCGTACTGCAGGATGCGTTGATGCAATTCGACCGACTGTCCGTCAATAAAAAGATCCTTGCCGAACTGGCGATCGTGAAATTGTGTTATCCGGATCCAAGCAAAGGCACGCTTGCCCTGGAAGCCCGCGTTGCGGCGTTGGAACGCAGAATCGCTTCGCTTTCCGGCGGTTTCAGTTCCTCTCCGGAGGATCCGGACCCGACGCCGGCGGAAGCGGGAAAAAAGGCGCCGAGCGCCGACGTGCCGTCTAAACCGAAAGTCGCCGCGCCAAAGCAAGGAAAGCCGGAAGCGAAGCCCGCCGCCCGGACGCAGGCGGACGGGGAGACCTTTGAGAGCGCCATAAACGACGCCTTATCCAAATCCGATCCCTCGCGCCGCGCCTTGTACCGGATTTTGAAATTCCGCCGCGCGGGGCACGTTTTGCACGTGTACGGCCCGCCGTACTCGATTGCGATGTTCACCCCGCGCAAAGACGCGTTTTTAGCGGAAGCGCAAAAACTGGATCCCGAACTGAACGCCGTGGAACTCATCAGCGGCGAGGCGCCCGCAAACGCAAACGGCGGATCCGACACCGATCTTGATTCGTTTTAACGTATAAAGGAGTTATCTATGAAAGCGAGATTACCCGAGGGCTTCGGCAAGCAGGGCAATATGGCGAATATGCTCAAGCAGGCGCAGAAGATGCAGGAAGAAATGCAGCAGAAGCAATCCGAGCTTGAGGAAAAGGAATATACCGTCCGCGCGGGTGGCGGCGTTTGCACGATCACGATCACGGGCGCAAAAGAAGTGCGCTCGATCGTGTTGGATCCCGCGATCATCGATCCGGACGATCCCGAGACCCTGCAGGATATTCTGGTCGCCGGCGTGAACGAGGCGATCGGCACCGTGGAAAAGGCAAGCGCGGAGGAAATGCAGAAGATCACGCAGGCGTCCGGGCTGAGCCTGCCGGAGATGTTTTGATGGAAAGCGGGTTTATCGCGCCGCTGGAGCGCCTGGTCGAGCAATTCAGACGCCTGCCGGGGATCGGTTATAAGACCGCAGTCCGGCTTGCGTTTCACATGCTCGAACAGCCCAAAGAAAAGGCGCAGGAGTTTGCTTCTGCCGTTTTGGAAGCCAAAGAACGCATCCGTTTCTGCAAGATCTGCCAGAATATTTCCGAGCACGAGCTTTGCCCGATCTGCGAGGATCCCGGCCGCGACGAAAGCCTGATCTGCGTCGTAGAACATTCCAAAGACGTTTCCGCGATCGAACGCGTTAAGGAATACCGCGGGAAATATCACGTTCTCGGCGGTCTGATTTCTCCGATGGACGGGATCGGCCCCGCCGACCTTAAAATCGCGGAGTTGTTGGATCGTCTGAAAGGCGACGAGGTCAAGGAGCTGATCCTTGCGACCAATCCGAGCGTCGAGGGCGAAGCGACCGCTTTGTATCTCTCGAAGCTTGCAAAACCGCTCGGCGTGCGCGTTACGAGATTGGCTTACGGTCTGCCCGTCGGCGGAGAATTGGAGTTCGCCGACGAGGTCACTCTTTCCCGCGCGATCGAGGGAAGAAAGGAACTATAGTGCGCATTTTCGACCGTTACGCAGCATCTTTTGACGGCCTACCGCTTTTGTCCGGGGCAAGCTTTCAAGCGCCCGGACTTTTTTTCTTGCGCGTGACGTATCTTTTGTTTTCCGCGATCCCGCTGTTGTTATCTCTATTGCGAGCGGTGATCGGGCTCACGCAAAGCGTGCTGTTTTATACCGGCTTTGCGATGCTCGCTCTGCCGCTTTTGTTGGACGTTTTCCGCCGCCTGATCGCCGCGGACGCGGATCTGAGCGCGCTTGCGGTGCTTGCCGCGTCGCTTGTTTTGCGTTTCTTCGGCGAGGCCTTCACGTCCATTGCGCTTTTATACGCCTATCATCTTTGCGATCTGATTTTAGAGATCCCGCTGCGGCTTTTGCGCAGTCGGATCGACCCGGATCGCGCGGCGTTTTTTGACCGGACGCAGAGGGATGACGGACCGGAGGATCCGGTCGGGAAAACCGTTCATCTCGGCGAAGGACAAGTGCTCGTTTGGGATTGCCGCGTGCTTTCCGGGAGTGCCGTTTGTTCCACCCGGCTTCTGGATCCGTCAAGCGGCGATTTTGACGCGTATGAAGGCGATATTCTGTTTGCAGGGACTCGAATCGAATCCGGATCCGTTCTTTGCACCGTTTTGCGTGCGGAAGACCCGAATCTGCCAAAGCGGGTGTTTTCGCGGCTGAAATCCGCCTGGGATTCGGAAAGCGATCTGCAAAGGCGCGTATATCTGATCGGCGGCGTCTTACAGATCGCGCTGTTTGCGTTTTTGATTTGGTCTTCGTTTTCCGCTGCCGGCGAGCAGATCTTTCCCTTGTTTGCGTTTTTGGCGATCCCCGCGGCGTGCGGCTTTTTGTGGCGGCTGGAGCGCGTGCGGCTTTTGCTTGCGCTTTCTTGTTTGATCGGACAGGGAATCTATCCTGCCTCTTTGGAGGTGCTGGATCGGCTTTCGCGCCGCGTATTCCCGTTTCGGATCCTAGATGCCCGCGCGATGCGTCGCGGATCCAAAAAAGCCGCGCGCCGTCTGTTTTATCCGAAAAGGCGGATCCGTTCCCGGCTTCTTTCCGTTTTGGAATACGCGGGGGAAGAAAACGCCTGGATCCGGCGCGCGGATCTGATCGTACTGTATCGCGGCGTCGACGCTTTGGGAGCCTTTGCGGCGCCCTTGTACCAAAGCGATCATTTGGCAAGGCTTTTGCGTTTATTATACGTTTTGCTGATCGCCGCTTTGTTTTTGCTTACGTCGCTCGGAACTTCTTTGATCTGGGTCTTTGTTGTTTTATGCGTTTTTCTTTTGTTTTCGCTTTTGGTTTTATGGCGGGTCCTGGTCCCGTTTCGGAAATCCGCCCCGGCGCGGATCCTCACTTTCCTTCGCCGGCGCACGGGAATGCAGCATAAAGATCAATGATACAAACAAGCAACGCCCCGCGATATTCGCGGGGCGTTGCCCTTTTTCGTTTGATCGGGCTGACTAATCAATTCTGGAGTGATCCCGGTGCTTGCGGAATAAAAGGGAGATACACCATAGGGCGCTGATCCCTACCAAAGTGTAGATGATGCGCGCGACGATGGTCTCGCTGCCGCCGCAGATCCAGGAAACGATATCGAATCGGAAAAGTCCGACGCTGCCCCAGTTGACGCCGCCGATGATCAAAAGAATCAAAGCGATCTTGTCAAGCATGGTCGTTTTGTTGCAAGACTTGCAGGAATCCTCATCGGTGTTCTTGCGCAAGGTTTTGCCGTTATTGGTGAATCTTCACCGAAAATAGTATGTGCAGAAGAATCGGGATATTTCTTAAAAAACTTGTATCAAGAGTCGATTTTTTCCAAATAGATCGGACCGACCGTGCATTCCAGCGCGATCGAATCCGGCGTGTTGTCCTCGCCGGACTGATGATAGCTCGCGCCGACCGAGCCTTTTTCGGGAACGTGAACGGATCCGACCGTCGTGGTGGCGCGGATCGAAAAACTCGTAAGCGGACGATCCGAACGCAAAGAAATGCGCCCGACGACGGTTTCCGCGCCCATGGAACCGTCGATCCGCGCGGCGCGGATCTCGCCGACGGTCGTGTTGAGCGCCGCCATGCTGAATTCGGAATCCGCATAGTCGATATTGCCGACCGACAGCCGCACGACCAGATCCGCGTTCGGACTGACAGAATTTTTCACGCGCACGTGCCCGACGGTGGATGCGATCGTCAGATCGCCGGAAAATTCAACGTTTTCGACCGTAACGTCGCCGACGGTCGAATTGAGATGCAGGCTCTTTAAGGGATCGGCAGGATTCCAGCGGATCACGATCTCGCGGCCGGTCTGAAAGCCTGCCTGATGGAATAAATGACGCAAGCCGTGGAACGAGAAGCTGCCGTTTTCCACGGTCAGCCCGTAATAGTTGACCGAGTTCGGCTCACTGATGCTCAAGATCCCGGAGGTGAAATCAAAGACCAGATTGTTTTGATCGATCCGGTGAAACTCGATCTGCGAGATCCCGTCGGTGCGCACAACGCGCACATTGGAGGCCTGGGTGTTGATCTGCAGCTGCGCGATCTCTTGATCTCCGGCGTTGGAAACGCTTTTCAGATCCGCAAGCGTCAGGGTATAAGAGGCAAAATCATAGCTGCGGTCGGAGTTTCCGTAAATATCCAGATCGGAAGCCACGGCAAAAATGTAGGAGCCAAGCGTGATGAGCGAGCCCAACGCGAATACGATCAAAGCGCCGATCAGGAGACGTTTCGTTTTCCGGTTCATGATAAGTCCTCCCGCGCTGTAGGCTTATGGGATTTTCCGAATAAAAAGGCGATCATATAGCGGATTGAATAGGCGTACCAGCGCGTAAAGAAACGCAAAAGTTTCGGCAGCTGCGCCGCGATCACCTCATAGAGCAGGGCGCAAACGGCAAGCACGATCCCGATCAGCATCGTTCCCAGTCCGACCTCGATCAGCGCAACGATGAGATCGGCGGTAAAGAGCATGATCACCGCGTAAACAAATCCGGCAAGACCGCCCGCGATCACGCCGATGGAGAGCAACGTTAAAAGCACCATCAAAAGGACGATCGCAAGAGCAAGCGCACAAAAGACGAAAGTCGCGGCAAGAATCACGATCAGCGCGAGCAGTCCGCAGAGAACACAAGCGAGAATCTTCAAAGCCGGGTTTTGCCCGGATCCGCAAAGAGCGGCGGCAAGACCGGCAAAATCAGGGATCTGCGGCATGGGTTTGACGGGCTTTTCCGGTTTAACTTTCGGCGCGGAATAGCGTTCAGCCTCCTGCGCGCTCTCGTCTTCCTCGAAATAGCGGATTTCCTCATCTTCCATTTCCGGAATCGCGCCGGAGAGCGTCTCGGGCGCGGCGCCGATCGCCTCGGCGCTGACCGTTGCGTCCGTATCCCCGGCGCTACGAATCGCGGAAACGTTCATCGTCGGAGCGCCGGCAAGATCCTCGCCGGTCCCGGCGGGCTGAACGTTATGATCGAACAATTCGTTTTGATCCATGCTTTCTCCTTATCCCTTGTTTGCAACGGAAAGTTTGAACACCGAGCCGTCATCGGCAAAGTTCCAAGTCTGGTACAGCAGCAGCACGTCTGTCGGACCGTCGATCGAAGAGATCAGATCCGATACGCTTTGCTCGTAATAGCGCAGATCGATACAGAGAATCCGGTGATAGTGATCGAGCAAAAAGGGCACAAGCGAATGCGCGTAGGAGTCCTTGACGAGCACCAGGGTGCGATCGGCTGCGGCGCCCGTTTCGATTTCCAGAAACGCCTGGTTTTTGCCCAAAAAATACGTGTATTGGTCGCTTGTCAGCAAAGCGTCTTCAAAATAGATCGAAGGATAAGATTCACGCTCGTTTTTCATCGCGGGGATCGCGGTGCCGCAAAGCAGATAGCGGTCGATCCGGTCCGGAATCAGTCCCGGCAGATTGACTTTTGCGGCGTAGGTGCCGAGGAAGCTTTCGGAAACGCAAGCGATCTCGTAGTCCGAACGCTCGTGTGGGGCAAAGCCGAACGCGTCGGCGATCTGCGTATATGCGTAATAGGCGCCGTGCGTGGTCCAATGGTGGTCGGTACGATAATACAGCTCCTCGTCTTTGTGCGCGGATAGGAGCATAAGGGGATCGAGAAAGGCGTCGGAAAGCGCGGTCTGTGCCGTTTCACAGAGCGGGGAAGTTGCGTAATTTTCGGCGAAAGCGGGTAAGCGTTCGGGATAGAGTTGTGCGGAGTCCGGCACCAGCATCAAAGCGGCGTTTTGTACGTTTTTATTTTGTTTCAGATCATCAAAAAAGCGGCGCACCGCATCGACGTTTGGATCGAACCGCTCCGGCGCGGTCACTTCTTTTGCAAAGAGATAGCCGTCTTTTCCGAGATACACACCGTTGATGTCCGTTTTTCCGATCAGCCGTTCCGTTTCGTTTTTCACCCCGACGAAAGCGTCCCGCAGAAGAAACTGATCGGCAACGTATGCTTCGTAATTCGTGGAAAACTTGCGGCTGTCCTCGCGCGTGGTCAGGGATTCCGCGGTGAGGGCAGGAAGCGTGCGCAGAGATCGTTTCTCCGTTTCCGAGTAGGCGCGGCGCGGCAAAAAGATCGACAAAAGAGTGATCGCCGCCAAAACGACAAAGAACGCGGCGGTGATGAAGACCGGACAAGACTTTCCTTGTTTCATGGAGACCTCAGAACTGGAAGTATAAGAACGGGTTGTAAGTCCCGTCCACCAGATAGGCGACGCATAAGGCAAACGCCGCGATCAGAACGACCGAGGAGAGCGCGCCGGCAAGCGCCGGAAAACGCTCAAGCTTCGCGTAGCACTTGTCGCGCAGGATCTTCGGCAATCTGGTGGATGCGATCACCAAGATCACAAAGAGGATCGCGTAAGACGCAAGGTAGTACAGAGAACGCGTGTCGTAGAGCGGACCGGAGAACATCGCGGAAAGATAGGTCCCGGTCAGCGCAAGCGGATTTTGCGCGGCAAGCGAATCCACAAGGTCGCCCGCGGTGCCGAACGCGAAGATGACCCAGCTGACGATCACGAAAAAGAGCGTGTAGAGATGGGAAAACAGCCGCGGGATCTTTTCTAACAGCTTTTCAAGAAAGAGTTTTTCCAGAATTAAAAGGCAGGCAAAATACAAGCCCCAGATCACAAAACTCCAACCGGCGCCGTGCCAGAATCCGGTCAGCGCCCAAACGATCAGCAAATTGCGGATCTGCACGGCGCGCCCCTTGCGGTTGCCGCCGAGGGGGATATACAGATATTCCCGAAACCAGGTGGACAGGGATATGTGCCATCTGCGCCAGAAGTCGGTGATGCTTTTGGCAAGATAGGGATAGTTGAAGTTTTCCAAAAACTCGAAGCCGAAGATCCGCCCGAGCCCGATCGCCATATCGGAATATCCGGAAAAATCAAAATAGATTTGGAAAGTGAACGCGAGCGCGCCGATCCAGGCGGTCAATACCGTCAAAGACGAAAGATCCGTCGCAAGGATCTCCTTCCACAGCGCGCCGATCGAGTTTGCCAGCAAGACCTTTTTGCAAAGCCCCACGACAAAGCGGCGGATCCCGCTTGCGACCTTGTCGATCGTGACCGCGCGGCCGTTCAATTGGTCTTCAATGGTCTTGTATCGCACGATCGGACCGGCGATCAGCTGGGGAAAAAGCGCCACGTAGGTGCCGAACGTGATCAGGTTTTTCTGTTTGGACGCGTCGCCCCGATACACGTCGATCGGGTAGGACATGGATTGGAA
Source organism: uncultured Ruminococcus sp. (assembly GCA_902796545.1). GTDB lineage: Bacteria > Bacillota > Clostridia > Oscillospirales > SIG627 > RUG14179. Next base: position 10,696 of record CADBPF010000015.1, read on the forward strand.
CGTATAAAAGGAGATGCCGATCGGCAGCGCGAGTTTCAAGAGCTTCAGATGAGTGCCGAAGAGGGCGTTGACGTTGGAAAGCGTGAAATCCGCGTATTTGAAAAAGCAAAGGATCGCCAAATTGAAGATCACGGAGACTGCGACCGCGATGCGCGCCTTCTTCCGGTTTTCCCGTTCCTTTTCTTTTGCGACCCAAAGACCGCAAAAATAGTTCATAACGATTGATGCGAGCATCAAAAACAAATAGATCGGTTCGCCCCAGGCGTAGAAGACCAGACTTGCCAACAGCAAGACGAAATTCCGGAAGCGTTTCGGCACGATGAAATAGAAAAGGATCACCGGCGCCAAAAAGCGAAACAGGAAGGTGAGGGAACTGAAAACCATACTTTCTCCGAATGACAAAGTTGTTCAAATTCATTCTACCCAATTTCGACGAAAAATGCAAGACGCGCGCGGGGAAAAATGAAAGTTTTTCGGGTTCCGTTCGTTGACAGAGCGGTGAGAAAATGGTAAGATGATAAAAAAGAAACCGGGAGGCTCTTATGGCAAAACGCGCGTTGATTTTTGCGCTTGCGTGCGCTCTTGCGCTTTCTTTGTGCGCTTGCCAGACCCAGTCCCTGCTTTCTCCGGAACGAGAAGAGCAAACGCCGGCGCGGTCGCGCTTTGAATACACCAGACTTGACGATCTGCCGGATATCGATTATCAGGACAGAGCTTTTCGCATCGCGGTCTATGATCCGCAGTCCGTTTTTCCGGAAAACGCGGACAGCACGCTTGCTTTTGCGCTGAACGAGCGCAACAAGCGCGTGGAGGAAAAGTTCCGTATCCGTTTGGAAAACGCCGGGATCCCGCAGGAAACTTTCTTTCCGGAGCTGTTGAACGCCTACGAGTCGGGCGAGGATCTTTGCGATCTGATCGTGGCGCCCGCGTCCATGGCGCCTTTGTTTCTCGCAAGCGATATGCTCTTAAACGTGCACTCGCTGCCAAACGCGGACTACACGAAAACCTATTTCGACGCGACCGCGATGCGCGCCGCGAGCATCGGCGCGTCCACCTACGAGGTGGTCGGTGACTTCACGTATTCACCCGGGTCCTATTGGTGCGTCTGTTATAATCAAACGCTGATGAACTGGTTCGGGTTTACGGATTTCATCACCCTGGCCCGCAACGGTCAATGGGACTGGAACTTATTCAACCGTTATATCAACTGGTTCTATCGCGACCAAAACGGGGATCGCGTCATGACGGACGCGGATCTGTTTGGTCTGACCTCTTCCGCGGACGATGAAACGCTTGCCAAAATCATGTGGGCGAGTTCCGGGATCCCGTTTTTCCAAAACGACGCGCCCGGCGGCATTTCGATGGCGTACGATACCGACCGCACGCAGGCGATGATCTCGGCGATCAATACCGCGCTCAACACGCCGGGCCGCTACGCCGGCGGCGGAAAGAGCCCGATGCAGCTATTTTTGGACGGTCAATCCCTGTTTTATCTTTGCCCTGCTTCACAGGTCGGCTATTTCCAGGTGCAGGGCATGAGCGTGGGTCTGATCCCGCTTCCGAAGCTGGATGAAACGCAGGAGCATTTCTATTCCTACGTGGACCCGTCCGCGCCGGTCGTGTACGTGCTCAATTCCTGCACCGACACCGAGTTTGTCGGTACGATCCTGCAAGGGCTGTACGCCGCCTCCGAGGACCTCGTTTATAACGCGACCATGACGATCTATACCGCCTATCATCTGACCGGGAACGCCGCCGTGAACTTCTTTGACGATATGATCCGCCACGGCTACTACGATCCCGCGTTCACGCTGGGCGACGCGATCCCGGAGCTCGGCTCCGCTTCCTTTGACGTGATCCGGCAGGTTTTGTTCTACGGCGGCGATTTTCGGGCGCTGTACCGCAATCAGATCGATGCTTTTGATCTCACCTACGCCGAGCGTGAGATCCACACGAGGTGATCATGAAACCATCCGTTCGACTGCTCGCGATCCTTCTGGCCGGTTTGTTCGTATTGTCCGCGCTGATCGGGATCCTGTATCCGCTCTTGTTTTCCGTTTGATTGTTTTCCGTTTGAAACGAAATGAAAAAACGCTCTCCTTTTGGAGAGCGTTTTTAATACGGCTTTTGTAAAGAAAGCTCCTGTTTCAACGCAAGATAACTGTCGTAACGGCTCTGCGCGATCTTGCCCTCCGAAACGGCTTTGGTGATCGCACAGCCATCCTCGGCGCCGTGCCGGCATTTCGTGTAGCGGCAAGCGCCCAAAAACTCGGAAAACTCCGGGAAGAATTCGCAGAGTGTATCCTCGTTCAAGCGATCGTCGCGGTATAGCTTCAACTGGGAAAACCCGGCGGCGTCGGCAAGGTAGCCGTCCGTGTGAAGAATACTGCGGGACAGGGAATGCAGCACCGTTTGCCGCGTCGTGTTCTTGCCGCGCTGGATCTTCTTGGACAGCTCGCCGACCTCGCCGCGCTCGTGAGGAAAGAGCCGGTTGAAGAAACTCGTTTTCCCGACGCCGGAAAATCCCGCAAGCGCGGTCGTTTTCCCGGACAGCGCAGCTGCAAGCGCGCTGTCCGGCGCGTGATCGGCGGCAAAAGAAACGGCAAACGCGTCGTAACCGGCAAGCCGGTATCGCTCTTTCAAGTCGTTTGCGGTGATGGGATCCAGATCCGCTTTGTTAAAGCAGATCAAGGGCTCGATCCGCGCTTGCGCGGCAAGGACCGTGAGCCGGTCCAGATACACGGTGTCCGGCGCGGGATCCAATACGGAAACCACGATCAGCAACCGGTCCAGATTCGCGCAGGGCGGACGGGAAAACACGTTGGTGCGGGGAAGGATCTGCAACAGATAGCCGTCGTCCGTCTCCGAGGGCGGCAGGGGAGTGCCGTCGTCCTCAAAGCGGTCTTTTCCGGGAACAAACAAGACGCGATCGCCGGCGATCGGCTTTGCGCCGAGGTGGCGGAGCGCGCCTTTGGCATAGCAGGAATAGCGATACGGCGGCGCAAAGACCTCGTAGCGTCCGCCGCTGCAGGAAAGAATGATCCCGTTTAAGGTGTCCGGCATCTTCAGCTTTGGATACTTAAGGTCAGATCGATCTTGGTATGATATTTCGCCGCCTGCGAACCGGCGTCCGGGCTTTGGGAGATCACGGTGTCGGTCGCAAGATCCGAAGGCTCGCGGGTGATCTCGCCGAGTTCATAATTGTTTTCGGCGATGATCCGCTTTGCGTCCGCGAAACTCATGCCGGTCAGCGTCGGCACGGTGCCCATGATCACGTTGGGGCCGCGGCTTACGATCAGGGTGATCGCGTCGCCGGCGGCGGCGTAATTATCCGCCTGCGGCACGGTCCCGATCACGTTGCCCTCGGGAACGACGTCGCTGTATTCTTCGGAGATTTGCACGGTCAGACCGCGATCTTCCAACAGGATCTGCGCTTCTCTGGCATCCTGCATGGCAAGCTTGGGGATTGCGATGCTTTCTTTTCCGAGACTCACGGTAATGGAAAGGTCGATCGGCGCGTTCGATCCGGTGGTGCGGCGATTGGCGCCGGCTTCCGGAGACTGCTTCATGATCGTGTTGGGATCACAGTTTTCGTCGTAGATATAGTCGATCGCAATCAGCCGGTAATTGTTGGAATTGAGTTGTGCGACCAAGGTGTCGTTATATTTTTTGCCGATCAGATTCGGCACTTTCTGCTGATAGCCGCCGGCAAGGGAGCCGTTGAAGAAGCTGATCGCCACGATCGCGACCACGACCGCCGCCACCAGCGTAAAGGCGCAGAACACGCCCAAAATGACCGGGAACATGGTCCGGCGGGAGTTTTTATAGACCACGCCGGATTTTTGTTTCGGTTTTTTGGAATCGGCGTTTGCGCGCTCCGCGGGCAGTTCTTTGACGGCTTTCGGCCGATCCTCGAACACGGCGTTCGGCTTTGCGTGCACGATCTGCACGGCGCGCAGCATACTGCGGGCGGATTTGAAGCGATCCGCCGGGTTTTTGGACATACTTTTCAAAATGATCTGTTCCAGCCCCTTGGGGATCGCCGGATCCAGCTTGCGCGGCGGCGTGGGCTGATTGTTGATCTGCATCATGGCGACGGAAAGCGGCGTGCTCGCCTCAAAGGGCAGCCTGCCGGTCACCATTTCATAGAGCATCACGCCGACGGAATAGAGATCGGAAAAGAAACCGGTCGGGTTGCCGGCCGCCTGTTCCGGGCTGATATAGTGCACCGTGCCCATCGCTTTTTCATTATTGGGCATACTCTTGGAGTCCGGCGTTTTGGCAATGCCGAAGTCCGCGACTTTGAGCTTTCCGTCGGGTAAGAGCAGGATATTCTGCGGCTTGATATCGCGGTGGATCACGCCTTTTTCGTGCGCGTGTTCCAGCGCGGACAGGATCTGTTCGGTGAAGCCGAGCGCCTCGTCCACAGAGAGCTTTCCGCGCTCCAGCATATATTCTTTCAAGGTGTGGCCGTCCAGGTATTCCATCACGATATACTTGTACTTGCCGTCGAACGCCACGTCGTAGATCGCCACGATATGCTCGTGGTCGAGCAGGGCGACTGCCTTGGACTCGTTGACGAAGCGGCGCACGGCGTCTTCATCGGAGGAGTATTCCTCGGAAAGGATCTTCAAGGCGACCGTGCGGTGCATGTGCGTGTCCTCCGCTTTCAGGACCACGGCCATACCGCCGATCCCGCGCAGACTCAAGACCTTATAACGCCCGTCGATCATCGTGCCGATGAGGGACTCGTATTTTTGTGCGTTTTCCATATCCTTCCTCGATTGGTTACAGAGAGATCAGAACGGCGGTAATGTTGTCGGCGCCGCCCTTTGCGTTTGCATAATTCACGAGCAATTCCGCTTTTTGGCTGACTTCGCCCTCCTCGCCGACGAAAAAGGCAAGGTCGGGCCCCGTAAAGTAATTGGAAAGACCGTCGCTGCACAAAAGCAGGTAGCCGGAGGAGAGATTGATGCGTGAAATATCCGCTTTCACGTGCTCGTCCACGCCGACGACGCGGGTGATGATATTCTTGTTCGGATGATGCGCGGCTTCTTCCGGCGAGATCTGCCCGGAGTCGATCAGCGTCTGCACAAGGGAGTGATCGCGGGTCAGTTTGCGCACGCGCTCTCCGCGTACGTGATAGATGCAGCTGTCGCCGATATTGAACAACACGACCTTGTGCTTGCAGATTACGCAGCCGACGAGCGTGGTTCCCATCCCGGAGAGCTCTTTGTTCTTCAAAGAGAGCTTATAGATTTTTTCGTTGGCGAGGTCCACGGAAGTCTGCACGAGCCGATCCAGCACGGAAAAGAGCTTTTCCGTGCCCTCCTCGGACAGTTCACCGATGCGCTCGCAGAGATGATCGGTAAAAGTTTCGCAGGCGATCTCGCTTGCGATCTTACCGCCGTTGGCGCCGCCCATCCCGTCGCAAACGACGGCGACCAGGCAGCCGCCGACTTCGCGCAGAGCGAAACAATCCTGATTGGATTGTCTGCGTTTACCGACGTCCGTTATGCCGAAATACTCCACGTGTCCTCCGTGTCAGGTGGCTTGTTGTGCGTTTCTGCGCAGTTGTCCGCACGCCGCTTCGATATCCGCGCCGAGCGTGCGCCGCACAGTTACTGATATTTTACACTGCTTGAGCGTATTTGTAAAGAGAATTTGCTGTTTTTCGGGGCTTTTACACAGCTTCGATCCCGGCACGTCGTTCATCGGGATCAGGTTGACGTGCGCGTCGAAACCGCGGATCAGTCCCGCAAGAGATCGGGCGTGTTCCACGCCGTCGTTTACGTCTTTGATGAGCGCGTATTCAAAATAAATGCGCCGTTTGGTCGTTTCGTAATAGGCCCTGCAGGCGGGGATCAGCACGTTCAGCGGATAGGTGCGGTTGATCGGCATGAGCCTGTCGCGGATCGCGTCGGTCGGCGCGTGCAGGGAAACGGAAAGCGTGAGGGGGATCGATTCACGGGACAGCGCGTGGATTTTCGGGACGATCCCGCAGGTGGACAGGGAAACGTTGCGCGCGCTGATTTGAAAAGCGGGGCCGGAGGTGACCGCGCGCAGAAATTTCAAGACGTTTTCGTAATTGTCCATCGGCTCGCCGATGCCCATTAAAACGAGATGCCCGATGCGAAAATCGGGGTGCGTTTCGCGCATGAAACGCGTGATCTCAAAGAGTTCGCCGAGCATCTCCGCGCAGCTCAGATTGCGTCCGAAGCCGAGCCTGGAGGAAGCGCAGAAAGCGCAGCCCATCTTGCAGCCGGCTTGAGTGGAGATGCAAACGGAATAGCCGTATTCGTAGTGCATCAAAACGGCTTCCACGTGCTCGCCGTCGAGCAGCGTATAGAAAAACTTTTTCGTATCGTCGAGCGCGCTTTCGACAACGGAAAGATCGCGCACGGTACGAACGTTAAGGGCGCTTTTCAGATCTTCTCGGAAAGAAGCCGGCAGATTCGTCATTTCGTCAAAGGACAGCGCGCCGCGCGCGATCCAGTTTTCGATCTGCCCGACTCTGAATTTCGGCGCGCCGAAGGACGCGGTAAGCCGCGTCAGCTCGTCGTGATCCAGATCCCATAAAAAAGGTTTCATAGGCGCGTCAGCACTCCGTAAAAGAATCCGTCGGAAACTCCGGGTTCGGGGAAGAGCGTTTGCGGTGAAACGGCGATCGCAAAGCCCGGGTGTTCGCAAAGAAAGCGGGAAAGGATCTCTTCGTTTTCCCGCGGGTTGAGCGTGCAGGTCGAATAAAGCAGGTGCCCCTGCGGCTTCAATAAGCGGGAAGCGGCGCAGAGGATCTCGTATTGGATCTGCGGAAGCCGATCCAGATCCGCGGGGTCCTTGTGGCGCAGATCCGGCTTTTTGGCAAGCACGCCGAGCCCGGAGCAGGGAACGTCGCAGATCACCTTGTCAAAGGCGCCGACGAGGTTTTCGGGGACCTCGCGGGCGTCGCGGCGGGAAACGCGGATGCTTTGGATCCCGAGCCGCGCCGCGCCGCTGCGGATCAAAGATAATTTATTTTCGTGCAGATCGGACGCGCTGATCTGCGCTTGATCGGATGCGAAAATCGCCGCGGCAAAGCTCTTTCCGCCGGGCGCGGCGCAGAGATCCGCGACCGTGTCGCCGGGTCGAACACCGAGCGATGAGACCGCCGCGGCGGACGCGCGATCCTGAATAAACCAGAATCCTTCGGCAAAACCCGGGAGTTTTCGGATCTCACCCGAAAAACGGGTGAATTGCAAAAGCGGCAGGGTGTCGGAGACGCGGCGCGTTTTCAAGCCGTTTTCCGCAAAAAGACGGGCAAGGTTTTCCACGTTGCACTTTTGTAGATTCACGAAAACCGTCGGAAAAACCGGCGTGTTGAACGCACCTGTAAGTTGGTTTGCCCGATCGGATCCGTATGCCGATTCCCACAGGGAGAGCATCCAGACGGGAAGCGCGGTTTTCACACTTTTTGCCGTCAGCGGATCAAGCCCCGCCGTCCGATCCTCGCCCTGATCGATCGCTTGGAGCGCGCGGTGCAAGACGCCGGAAACGAAATTGGCGCCGCGCGTTTGATAACGGAGCTTGGCAAGCTCTGCCGCCTCGTGCAAGATCGCGTGGCGGGGGATCTTGTCCATGAAAAAGAGTTGATAAAGCGATATGCGCAGGATCGCAAGCAGCTCCGGATCGATCTTTGAAAGATTGCGCCCGGAAAAGCGCGTAACGTCATAGTCGAGCGTGATCTTCCGCTCGACTACCCCGTATAAAAGCGCGGCGTACAACCGTCGATCGGCGTCGGAGAGATCGCTTTTTGTTAAACTTGCATCGAGCTCCAGATTGGAATAGCGTCGGTTTTTTTCGATGGCGATCAGCGATTGGACGGCTTTTTGCCTTGCGGGATTCATAAAAGCAGGTCTCCGTCTTTGAGTTTGCGCCCGTTGATCAGCGCGCTTGCGTCCATTTCGCCTTTCCCCTGAGGCTTGACGCGTAAAAGCTCCAGTTCGCCGTCGGAGGCGCTCACGTAGATCTTTTGCGCCTGCACGCGCACTTTTCCGGGCGTATGGGCAGACCCCGCCGGATGCGGGAGCGCGCGGCAGATCTTCAATTCTTCGCCGTTTGGAAGCGTGCAGCACGCATTCGGGCGCGGCGCAAAGGCGCGGATGCGGCGGTCGATCTGCGCTGCGGTCTGCGTCCAGTCGATCTTTTCCTCCTCGCGGGTCAGTTTTTCCGCGTAGGTGGAACGCGTGTCGTCCTGCTTTTTAGGGCGCAGACGGTTTTCAAAGGCGTCTGCTATGATCTCAACGATCATATCCGCGGCAAGCTCGGCGAGTTTTTCCGTCAGCGTAAGACCGGTGTCCGTATCGGTGATCGGGACGGATCTTTGCATCAGAATATCGCCGGTGTCCAGCCCCGGATCCATCTGCATACAGGTGATCCCGGTCTTGTCTTTTCCGTCTAAAAGGGCGCGTTCAATGGGCGCGGCGCCGCGGTATTCCGGCAAAAGGGAAGCGTGCGCGTTGATACAGCCAAGCCGCGGGGCGTTCAGAAAGTATTCGGGTAAAATCTTGCCGTACGCCGCGACGATGCACAGATCCGGGTCCAGTTTTTTCAGCGTTTCTTCAAACGCGCGGTCTTTCAGGGTCTGCGGGGTATAAAGCGGCAGTAAATGCTCTTTTGCAAATTCCGAAACGGGGGAGGATACCAGATGCATTCCGCGGCCCGCGCGGCGATCCGGCGCACTTATGACGCTGATCTCGGCGTCTTTTCGGTACGCCTGATAAACGCGTTCCAGAATCACGCGGGCAAACGGCGGCGTTCCGCAGAACAAAAGCTTCATTCCTGCTGTTCCTCCAGATAACGGTCCAGCTCTTCGTCGCTGTCGAATAGGCGCACGGCGTGGTCGTAGAAGAGGATGCCGGACATGTGGTCGATCTCGTGACACAAGCACCGCGCCACGATGCCCTCGCCGGTGTATTCCACCCGGTTTCCGCTGCGATCCAGGGACGAAACGGTGACCTTTGCCGGGCGTTTGGTGATCCCCCATTTGCCGGGGCAGGAAAGACAACCCTCAAGCTCGGTCTGCTCGCCTTCCGTATGGATGATCTCGGGATTGATGAGCTCGTAGATTTCCTCGCCGCCGTCCACTACGGCAACGCGCTTCAAAACGCCGACCTGCACGGCGGCAAGCCCGGCGCCCTGCGCTTTTTCAAGCGTTTCCTTCAAGTCGTCCAAGAGCGTGATCAGGCGCTCGTCGATCTTTTCGACGGGACGGGATTTACTGCGCAGAAAGGGATCTTGTTCATTGATGATTTTTCGGATTGCCATAGCGTACCTCAAAGTTGGTTGGGTGTCAGTTCAAAAACGACGCGCACGCCGGACTCGATCAGCGCACGGTCGAATCGGATCAGTTCGTAGAACAGTTTGCGGGTGCGCGCGTCGTTTTGGTGCTTGATCACGAATTTGAGCCGATAGCGGTTTTGCAGTTTGGCGATCATCGGCTCGATCGGACCGTAGGCGATCAGCTTGATCGCCGGATCCGCCCGCATCTTTTCGGAAAAGACCGCATCGAATTTTTGAGCCGCCTGATGCAATAATTTTTCGTCCTGCGAACTGAGCGTGAACGCGGACAGACAACAAAACGGCGGGTATAGGACCGCTTTTCTGAGCGCGATCTCGCCCGCGTAAAAGCGGTCGTAGTCCTGCGTTGCGGCGAGCGGGAAGATCTCGTGATCCGGGTTTAAGGTCTGCACGATCGCGCGGCCCGGTTTGGCGCCGCGTCCGGCGCGTCCGATCACCTGTGTGAGCAGGGAAAAGGTCTCCTCGCTTGCCCGGTAATCGCCGAGATACAGGCTGGTATCCGCCATCACGACCCCGACGAGCGTCACGTTTGCAAAATCGTGCCCTTTGGTCACCATCTGCGTGCCGAGCAGGATATCCGCGCCGCCGGACGCAAATTCACTTAAAAACCGGTCGCGGGAAAGCTTCGCGCCGACGCTGTCCGCGTCCATGCGCAGGATCCGGGCGTCCGGAAAGCGCTCGCGCAGCTCCTCTTCCAGTTTCTGCGTGCCGTATCCGCGGAAAAAGAGGTGCTTTGCGCCGCAATGCGGGCAGGTGTCCGGTAAGGGGATCCGATAGCCGCAGTAATGGCAGCAGAGCGCGTTTTGACGGCTTCGGTGCAGGGTCAGGGCAACGGAACAGCTCGGACAGATGAGCGCCTGTCCGCAGGATGCGCAAAACGGTGCGAACTGATACCCGCGGCGGTTCATGAACAAGATCGCCTGCTCGCCTTTATTTAAGGTTTCCGCCAGCGCGGCGTGCAGATCTTTTCCGATCAGAAAGTCCGGGTTTTCTTTTAAGTCCGGTTTCAGATCGACGATCGTCACGTCCGGCAGGTTTTGCGCGGCGGCGCGGGAGGAGAGACGGCAAAGGGTATATTTGCCGGTTTTCGCCTTGTAGAAGGTCTCGACGTCCGGCGTTGCGGATGAAAGCACCAAAAGCGCGTTTTCGTGCGCGGCGCGGAATCGGGCAAGATCTCTGGCGTGAAAGCGCGGGGGATTATCCGCGCAATAGCTTTGATCCTGCTCTTCGTCGATCACGATCAGCCCCAGATCGTTGACCGGGGCGAAGATCGCGCTGCGCGTGCCGAGCGCGATATGCTTTTGACCGGTTTTCAGCGCGACCCAGGCGTCGTGCCGCTCGCCCTCGGACAGACCGGAATGGATCACGGTCACGTCGTCCGGGAACAGCTGCATCAGCTCTCGGGCGGCGCGCGAGGTCAGCCCGATCTCCGGGACCAAAAACAAAACGCCTTTTTGCATATCGCGCAGTTTGCGGATCAAATGAAACAGCACGCGGGTCTTGCCGCTTCCCGTCACGCCGTAGAGGAGCGCGGCGGCGCCCTGACCGGATCCGGCAAGCGAATCGAGCTTAGCAAAGGCCTGCTTTTGCTCCGCGTTGAGCGGAAGATCAAAGCGCGCAGCGTCTGGATCTGTTTGCGCGGCGGCGCCAAACGAGTAGGGACTGCGGTAGCCGGAGAGCTCCGTTTTTCGGATCAGAGCGCGTTTTTCCAGCGTATTCAGATTCGCGTCCGTCAAGGAAAAACGCCCGGTCAGATCGCTTTTGGTACAAGAGTGCCCGGGAAGATCCCAGAGATCGCGTAAGACCGCGCGATAGCGGGCGGCGCTTTTGGCGGGCAGTTTTTTGAAATCGTCGTCGCGTAATTGCTCCGGCGGTTTGACGGCGGTGAAAACCGGCGTTTTCTTTTCGTTTGTGTGGGTGTAGGGATCGTAGATCTTTTCCGCAAGCCCTTTGCGGATCAATTCGTCCGCCGCGCGGAGATCCGGCGCGTCAAGGGAAAGTTCGCCGGAAACGGCAAGCGCTTCCCACAATCGGGCGGCGGATTCGGAGAGTATTGGGAGCGGATCGGGCGGGGCGGCGCAGGCTCTCAACAACGCCTCGGTTTTCATGGACAGGCCGACCGGAAGCGCGGCTTTGGCAAGCTCGCCGAAGGTGCAGAGCAATTGCGAACGAAAGTACAGGCACAGGTCCACGATCTTGCTTGTGAGAGCATAGGGCTCCGCAAAAGCAAAGAGAATGGATTTCAGGTTTTCCGGGGGAGCGTTCGTTTCACAAAGCTCCGTGACAACGCCGAAGATCGGTCGATCCGCTTTGCCGAAGGGGACCGCAACGAGCGTGCCGCGTTTTAGGTCCGGAGTCGCATCCGCCAAATAGGAATAGCCGCGATCAAATTCGCGGCGGGAAAGCATCAGATAGACGGTTGCGACCAGCACTTTGGCTCCTCCCTCAACGAAACGCGCGTGGTGCGAGCCGCGGACACAAGCATCTTGCGACCGAGCCGGCGCCACGCGGCAGAGGTTTCGAAAAAACGATCAGTTGTCCTGCTCCGGCAGATAGATCGTGAAGTTGGAGTTGTCCAGACGGTTGATCGCAGACTTCACGGGCTTTTCGGAGGGCACGGGTCTGCGGGCGGAAGCGGCGAGCTTGTCTTCCTTGTTTTCGCGCCAGAACTGCTGTTGCTGGGCGATCTGTTCTTCGGTGATCTCGCGGGCGCATTTCGCCGTGGCAATGCAGAGCATATAACGGTTATAGGCGCCGTTGCGGGACAATTCTTCGATCGACGGATAAATCATGGAAAGGACCTCCTAAAATAATCAGGTTTTCGATAAGGTTTGTACGAATTCTTCGATATCGCTCACGCAGAGCTCGGGATAACTCAAAGGCTCGTTGAAAAAGAGCTGGCTGATCGTTTTGGCAACGTCCGCGGCGCGGTTGTTGTAATTGACCAAAACGTGCTGGTAGCGGGGAAGCAGTAAAAGCTCCTTGCGCGCCTTGGCAAGACGCATCCGGATGGATTCTTCCGTTTCGGTCGCTCTGCCGCGCAGACGCGCTTCGAGCGTCTCGAAATTCTCCATGGCAAGGAAGATGGAAACGTAATTGTCGGTCAGTTCCATGACCTGCGTCGCGCCGTCGGTCTCGATCTCGAGGACCGTGATGCGCCCGAGCTTCGCGTTGCGCTCAATCTCGCTGCGCGGGGTGCCGTAATAATTGCCGCAAAACTCGGTGTGTTCCAGAAAGTCGCCGCGTTTCAGTTTTGCTTCGAACGCGTCGCGAGTGATGAAATAATAGTCCACTCCGTCGATCTCTTTGGGACGCGGCGTGCGGGTGGAAAAGGAGATCGATGGGGCAAAACGCGCGTCATTGCTCAAAAGATGGTTCAAGACCGTGTCTTTTCCGACGCCGGCAAATCCGGATAAGATCAAAAGATTGGGCTTTTCAGTCATGGTTTTCCTCCCCGTTTAAGCGTGCGGAAATGGTCTCGGGCTGCAGGGCGGATAAGACCAGATGGCCGCTGTCGGTGATGAGAACGCACCGCGTGCGGCGGCCGCAGGTCACGTCGATTGCGGCGCCGGAGTCTTTTGCGTCCTGGATCAATCGTTTGATCGGTGCGCTTTCCGGGGTGCAGATCGTCACGATCCGCTCGGCGGAGATCAGATTGCCGAATCCGATATTGACAAGTTTCATATTCACTCCACGTTTTGGATTTGTTCGCGGACTTTTTCCAGGCAGTTTTTCAATTCCAGCACGGTCTTCGTGATCTCCAGTCTGGAGCATTTGGAGCCGATGGTGTTGACCTCGCGATTCAGTTCCTGGGTCAGAAAATCCAGCTTTCTGCCGATCGGGATCGCCTCGTCTAAAATGGAGTCGAATTGAGCGATATGACTCTTCAAGCGGGTCAGCTCCTCGTCGATCGCCACCTTATCGGAAAGGATCGCAACTTCGGTCAGGATCCGGGAGGGATCGGCAATGCCGCCGACCAATTCGTTTAGCTTTGCTTCCAGGCGTTCCCGGTACAGCGTGACCGTTTCCGGCGCTTTTTCTTCGATCTGGCTGACGTGGGAGCGGATCTCGGAGAGCTTTTCCCGGAAATCTGCTTTCAGCGTTTCGCCCTCGGTCGTCCGCATCGCGTTATAGCGATCCAGCGCCTCCTGCAAGACCTCGGAGAGCGCCGCCCAGATCCGTTCGGTATCTTCCTCCGGGATCCGGCGCAGGAACAGTTCGCTGTTTCTCGCAACGGTGGAAACGGTAACGTCGTCTCGTAATCCGAAGGTGTCGCGCAGCTGACAGAGCGCCTCCAGATACTGTCTTGTCAGGGGTTCGTCCAGGGTGATCTCCGCATTGGAGGTGGACAGGGATTGCGCGGAACAATAAACGTCCACCTTGCCGCGGGAAACGGCGGCGGAAACCGTTTTTCTGACGCGATCTTCTAAAACGGAATAGGAGCGGGGAAGCCGGACGGAAAGATCGAGATAGCGGTTGTTGACCGATTTTAATTCCACCGTCAGTTCCAGATCGTCAAAGATCTTGGTCGCGCGGCCGTATCCCGTCATGCTTTTCATAATTTGCCCCTGATCCGTATTTGGATAGAATTATCATATTTTATATTATTTTACACATAAACGACGCGCTTGTCAATGGATGAAAGTTTGAAAAATCGGCGTTTTTCGGTTGACACATAAAAAAAACTGTGCTATAATTCGTGCGGTCAGAAAA
>CADBPF010000016.1 GCA_902796545.1 uncultured Ruminococcus sp.
AGCTTGTGCGCGTTTTGCGTGGCGAGCACCAGATCGGTCATTTCGCATCCTCGCTTTCAAAGAGCGCGTTCACGAAGCTTTGCGGATCGAAGAGCTGCAGATCGTCCATCCCCTCGCCCACGCCGATATAGCGCACGCCGATCCCGAGTTCCTTTTTCAAGGCAAAGACGATGCCGCCCTTCGCGGTGCCGTCGATCTTCGTGAGCACGATGCCGGTGATCGGGGCGGCGCGCATGAATTCCCGCGCCTGGCTCACGGCGTTCTGCCCCATGGTCGCGTCCAGCACGAGCAGGCATTCGCGGTCGGCGCCCGGCAATTCGCGGTCGATCACGCGGTTGATCTTGTTTAACTCGTCCATGAGGTTTTTCTTGTTCTGCAATCTGCCCGCGGTATCCACGATCAGCGTATCCGCCTTGCCGTGACGGGCGGCATCGATCGCGTCATAGACCACGCTCGCGGGATCCGCGCCCTCTTTTTGTCTGATCAGCGTCGCGCCGCTGCGCTGGGCCCAGAGTCCGAGCTGTTCGATCGCCGCGGCGCGGAAGGTGTCCGCCGCGACGAGCGCGACGTTTTTCCCCTCGTCCTTCAAGACCTTGGCAAGCTTGCCGATGGACGTGGTCTTGCCCACGCCGTTGACGCCGATCACGAGCGCGATGGCGGGTTTGGTATTGAGCCGTAAGGGCCGCTCGCCCTCTCCGAGCGTGTCTGCCAGAAGCTCTTTGAGCGCGTTTTGCGCGTCGGACGCGGTCAGGATGCGGCGCTCGACCACGATTTGCCGCAATTCTTCGGTCAGGGCGCTTGCCGTGGGCACGCCGAAATCCGCTAAAATAAAGATCTCTTCGAGCTCTTCGTAGAAATCGTCGTCCAGTTCGCCGGCAAGCGAGCGAAAGAGCCGGTCCGTGCTGCGGGTAAAGGCGTTGCGCGTTTTTTGCAGGCCGCGCTTGAGCTTTTCAAAAAATCCCATACGAGTTTGCCTCAATTCGTTTCGTATTCCTCGCCGACCTCGTCTGCGGCCAGGCGGATAAAGTCGCTCACGCCCTTTTCCTGCATGGTGATGCCGTACAGCACGTCCGCGCGATCCATGGTGCCGCGGCGGTGCGTGATGAGCAAGAACTGGGTGGAGTTCGCTTTGGAATGGATATAGTCCGCAAAGCGGGCGACGTTCGCTTCGTCCAGCGCCGATTCGATCTCGTCAAAGAGGCAGAACGGCGTGGGATTGACCTGCAAAAGCGCCAGATACAGCGCGATCGCGACGAACGCCTGCTCGCCGCCCGATAAGAGCGACAGGTTTTTCACGTTCTTGCCCGGCGGCTGGACCGTGACCTCGATAAAGCAGTTCAACAGATCGTTCGGATCGGTCAGGATGATGTCCGCGTTGCCGCCGCCGAAAAAGTCGCGGAAGATCGACTGGAAGGCGCGGCGCAGTTTCTCAAAGGTGGATAAGAACATTTCGCGCATGGTCTTTTCCAGAGAGAGGATCAGGTTTTCCAAGCCCTCTTTGGAGGCGGTCACGTCGTCGAACTGCTCTTTCAAAAAGCGGTGGCGTTCGCTGAGCGCCGCGAATTCCTCCGGCGCTTCCTCGTTGACCGGACCGAGCGCGCGCAATTCCGAGCGGATGCCGGACAGGCGGCTCTTGCCGCCGAGGCTTTTCGCGGTGCCGGGCTCGATCTTCATCTGCCTGAGGCTTGCTTCCGTCAGCTCGTATTCCTCCGCTAATCGCGCAAGGTAGGTCTCGCGTTCGGCGTTCAGCCGCTCGAATTTCGACGCCTTGACCTGCAGCTCGGACAGCGCCGTTTCCCGCGCGCCGATCCGTTCTTTTTGCTTGGCGCGCAGAGCGAAGGTCTCGGTTTCCAGTTCCTTTTGATGCGTCCGGATCTCGTCGAGCCTGCCGCTGACCGATTCCGCGGCGCGGCCCATTTCGCTCTTTTCCCGGTCGGCAAGCGAGATCTTTTCGCGCGCGTCGCGGATACCCTGCTCCAGCGACGCGATCTGCGCGTTCATATTGTCGATCGCCGCCTTGCGCGCGGCGTCTTCTTCAAACAACCGCTGATACGCGGTCTCCGCCTGGGCGCTGACCGAGATCTTTTCCGAAAAGACGCGGTTTGCCTCGTCCAGATCGGCGCGCAGCGTGCGCAGTTCACCGGCGCAGGCGCGCTGGGCGGCTTCCGCCTGTTCCAGCTCGGCTTCCAGGCTTTTCTGTTTTTCTTCCAGATCCCGCACGCGCGTCTGCTGTGCCTCGGCGTCCTGTGCGCTCTCGGAGCCGTTTAAGCGCGCGATCTTTTCATTAGCTTCGGCAAGCGCGCGTTCTTTTTCCGCCGTGCGCTCGGCGGCAAGGGTGCGTTCCCCGGTCGCCGTAAACAGCGCCTGCGTCGCGGCCTCCAGCGCGTCGCGCGCGGCGCTTTGGGCGCGGGAGCGCTCGTCCTCGGCGCGCAGGGCGCGGGAGAGCTCCGCTTTGGTCTCTTCTAATTTGGCGTTTGCCCTTTCCAGTTCCCGCTCGATCGCTTTCCGGTCGGCTTCTCTGGATAACAAGCGCGCGCTCTTTGCTTTTTCGCCGCCGGCAAAAGCGCCGCCGGAATGGATGATCTGCCCGTCGAGCGTGACGACCTTGACTCTAAACGAACGCTTGCGCGCGACCGCCGCCGCGCTGTCCAGATCCTCGGTGATGGCGCAGCGCCCGAGCAAATATTCCGCCGCGGGCAGGTATTTTTGCTCGAATTTCGCCACGTTCAGCGCGCCGGAGAGAAAACCGGCTTCCCGGCGCAGATCGGAGAAATCCTCCGTGCGGCGATCCACGGTCGTGAGCGGTAAAAAGGTGGCGCGGCCGGCGCGGGTGTTTTTCAGATAGCGGATCGCCGCTTTTGCCGCCTCCTCGTCCTCGCAGACGATATGCTGCATGGCGGCGCCGAGCGCGGCTTCCAGCGCAAAGGTATAGGTCTCCGGCGCGCTGATGAGCGCGCTGACCGGCCCGCAGATGCCGGACAGCTTGCCCGCCTCCGACGCCTGCATCACGGCGCGCACGCTCTCGGGATAGCCTTCAAAGGCGCGAATCACGCGCTCCAAAGCCTCCTTGCGCTCGGACAGGACGGCTAAACTCTCCTTTTCGGCGTTCTGCCGTCTTTGGATCGTTAAGATCTCGCGGCTTGCTTCTTCCAACGCGGCGCCCGTTTCTTTTACGGTCGCGCGCGCGGTTTCCTGCGCTTTTCTGCACCGGTCCTCGGCTTCCTTTGCCGCGCGCTCGTCGGCTTTTGCCGCTTCCAGCGCGCCCGTCAGCGCCGCTTTATGCTGTTCTTCCAGTTCG
>CADBPF010000017.1 GCA_902796545.1 uncultured Ruminococcus sp.
AAAACCCCCGCTTTCTTCCGTAGAAAACGGAGGTTCTCTTTTGATGCGTGATCCAATTTCCCTTGCTTTTCTTTTGGCTCCACCTTTTCTTTTCACACGAAAAGAAAAGGCGGAATACAAATAAAATTCAATCAAACTCAAATCTCGATCGGGTCGAAATTCAAGTAGTCGGCGCTGACGAGGGTAAAACGGACGCCGCGGGCTTCCGCAACGAGTTTGGAGGGATCGGTGACGCGGTGGAGGTGTCCGTAATAGAGGTCTTTGACCTGATAGGAAACCAAAAGATCGATGATCGGGCTTTCGGCAAAGAGCGTTGCGGGAGGATAGTGCGAAAACGCGATCAGGGGTGCGTTTGGATATTCGGTGCGCAGTTTTTTGCCGGCGGCGAGAGAGGTTTCAAAGCGCTGCATTTCGCGCGCGGTGATCTTTTTGCCCTCTTCGCTTAATTGATCCTCGGGATTCCAGCCGCGGCTCCCGCAGAGGATCCGCCCTTCGGCGTACAGCGCATTATTGTGTAAAAAACGGATCGTGGAAAACCCGTTTTCCGTGAGAAATTCGGAGAGCTTTTTGGCGGTGTTCCAGTAATAATCGTGATTGCCTTTCAAGAGGATCTTTTGTCCGGGCAGCTCGTTGATAAAGCGAAAATCGGGCAGGGCTTCGGCCAGATCCATGCCCCAGGAGAGATCGCCCGGCAGAACGACGGTATCGTCCGGAGAAACGCGTTTTTTCCAATTTGCTTCCAGGCGTGTTTCGAAATTCTCCCAACGCGCGCCGAACACGTCCATCGGCTTATCGGTGCCGAAAGACAAGTGCAGGTCGGAAATGACAAACAGCGCCATCGTTTCTCCGTTTCGGATCGGGTATAATGGAAAAATTTTCGCGTACAATAACAACGAAAACCGTGTTGAAAGGGGAACAAGGGTATGAAAACCGAAAAAGACAAGCCGCAGCACGTCCGCGCGCTGAAATGCGACGTGGCGAGCTGCGCGTATCACGACGGTGCGAATTACTGCACCGCGGAGCACGTGAAGATCGGTCCGAGTTACGCCGTGAGCAGTACGGAAACGATCTGCGCGACGTATAAGCCGAAATATTTCAGAAACGTTTAAGCGAAACAGACGAAGCGTTTGACGCGATCGGCAAGGTCGGTCTTTTCGATCGCGCCGGAAAAACGCACGGGCTTGCCGGACAACTCGGCAAGCGGTTTGGGGATAGGGGTATCGGTCTTTTCGCTCAAAGCTTTAAGTGCGGCAAACTCATCCTCCGGCACGGGCGCGCTTAAGGCTTCCAGCACGCTTTGCGGGAACTTATACGCGCTTGCGGTGGACGCGCACACGATCGGGGAGAGATCGTGTGTGCGCTCGCGGTAGCGGCGCGCGGCGAACACGCCCACGGCGGTGTGCGGGTCGATCAGAGTATGCTCGTTTATAAAGACCTCGCGGATCGTATCTTTCGTTTCGTCCTCGCTGCAGCAGACGCCGAAGAAGTCCTCGTTCAAGAGGGCTTTTTCTTTTTGCGTGATCGTATAACGGCCAACGGACGCAAGCTTTGCCATACAATCGGCGGTAAACGCCGCGCCGAACGACAGATACAAGAGCCGCTCGAGGTTGCTGGAAATGAGGATGTCCATCGAGGGGGAGATCGTGGTGTGGAAGGCGCGGTTTTTGTCGTAGGCGCCGGTTTCCAAAAAGTCGGTCAGCACGTTGTTGGAGTTGGACGCGCAGATCAGCTTGCCCACGGGAAGCCCCATGCGCTTGGCAAGCAGACAAGCGAAAATATTGCCGAAATTACCGGTCGGCACGCAGACGTTGATCTTCTCGCCGATCCGGATCGCGCCGCGGGCGACGAGATCGCGGTAGGCGCTGATATAATAGACGATCTGCGGGGCGAGCCTGCCGAAATTGATCGAATTGGCGCTGGACAGAAAGGCGTGATCCGCGATCTCCGCGGCAAGAGCGGGATCCGAAAAGATCGCTTTGACCGCGCTTTGCGCATCGTCGAAATTGCCGTTGATCGCCTGAACGGCGACGTTTGCGCCCTCCTGGGTCGCCATCTGGCGCTTTTGCAGGGGGCTGACGCCGTATTCGGGATAGAACACGAGGATCTTCGTTTGCTCCACGTCGCGAAAGCCCTCCAGGGCCGCTTTGCCCGTGTCGCCGCTCGTGGCGGTCAGGATGCAGGCTTTTCGCGTTTCCCCGGTCAGCTTGAGCGCGTGGGAGAGCAGGCGCGGCATGAGCTGCAGCGCCATATCCTTGAACGCGCAGGTGGGGCCGTGCCAGAGCTCCAGAAGATAAAGATCGCCGCAAAGCGCGCGCACGGGCGCGATCGCGTCGCAATCAAACTGCGGAACGCGATAGGCTTGTTCGGTAAGCTTGCCGACGAGCGCGCCGTATTCGGGCAGATAAGGCTTCAGGATCGCTTCCGCCAACGCGGGATAAGGCAGATCGGAGGACAAAAGCCCGGGATCCAGCGCGGGGATCGTATCCGGCACGTATAATCCGCCGTCCGGGGCAAGCCCGTTTAGAATCGCGCGGCAGGAATCGACTGCCCTCGCGTGGCCGCGGGTGGAAACGTATTCCATAGGATACCTCAAAATAATCGTTTTTTGATAAAGACCGCCGGGGCGGGAAAGGCGTTTTTCGTATGCCGGATATTCGCGTGCGTGCGGCAGATCGTGACCTCCAGCACGTCGAAGCGCGGGGTGCAGTCGGCAAAAAAGGAGCGGTTGCGCTCCAAAAAGAGCTGTGCGGTCAAGGCGATGCGGCGCATCTTTTCGGGCGTTACTTTGTTTGCCGCGCGCCCGAATTCTTTCACGCTGTCTTCGGTCATGGTCTTGACTTCGCAAAACGCCAGCGTTTGGTCTTTGCGAAAGATCAGATCGATCTCGCCGCGGCGGGTGGTGAAGTTTTTGCAAACGCAGGTGTAGCCGCGGCTTTCCAGATACTTTGCGGCAAGCCGTTCGCCCTCCGCGCCGAAGAACTTTTTATAGCTTTTCAACGGCTCTTTGCGCGCGCTCATCGGCCTTGCCTTTCGTAAAAGGTTTTAAGAAAGGTGAGCCGGTGCGCGTCGCAGGGGCCGAATCGTTCGAGGCTTTCGTAATGCAGGGCGGTGGGGTAGCCCTTGTGCTTGGCAAATCCGTATTCGGGATACTGCCGGTCCAGCTTCACGCAATACCGGTCGCGCGAGACTTTTGCCAAAATGCTTGCCGCGGCGATCGCGGGGACGAGCGAATCGCCCTTGACGACGGCGCGCGCGGGGATCGAAAAGCCGCGAGCCACGTTTCCGTCGATCAAAAGAAAATCGGGCTTCCGGCGCAAGCTGTCCACGGCGCGGCGCATGGCGAGCAGGGAAGCGTTCAGGATATTGATCCGGTCGATCTCTTTTTCGCTGGCGCTTGCGACCGCGTAGTCGAGCGCGCGGGCGCAGATCGTATCAAAGAGCGCTTCGCGTTTTTTCTCGGAAAGCTTTTTCGAGTCGTTCAGACCCTCGATCACAAGATCCTGCGGCAAAACGACGGCGGCGGCAAACACGGGACCGGCAAGCGGTCCGCGGCCGGCTTCGTCCAGCCCGCAGGCGAGAAGACCGTTCGGGGTAAGCTTCGTTTGCGTTTGCCAGTCCACCTTATCGCTCCAGGGTGATGCGTCCCAACAGTCCGCTTCTGAATTCGTCGAGGATCAGTTTTGCCACGGCGTCCTCGTCGGCACGGCCGCCGGAGAGAAGCTTGCCGCGGCGGCGGGCGATCTTTTCCACGACCGCAAGATAATCGTCACCTGCCTCCGGCTCGTAGCCGAAGCGCTCGGAGAGCGCGTCCGGATACCACCTGGAAAGGCGCAGATAGAGCGCGTAGGCGATCTCCTCCAAGGAGAGCACCTCGCTGCGGATCGCGCCGGTGATCGCCAGATTTTCGCCGATTACGCGATCGTCGAATTTCGGCCAGAGCACGCCGGGGGTATCCAAAAGGTCGAAGCCCAAAGACGTGCGCGTCCATGACAGCTCGCGCGTGACGCCGGGGCGGTTTTCCACTTTGGCTTTGTTTTTTCCGCAAAGGCGGTTGATGAGCGCGCTTTTGCCGACGTTCGGCACGCCGAACACCATGGCGCGAAGCGGTCTGCGCACACCCTTCCGGCGATGCTTTTCCAGGGTTTCGCGCATCAGCGTTGTTACGGTGTCTTGTAAGCCTTCCAGTCCCGCGCCGCTTTTGCAGTTGCAGATCAGAACGGGCGTTTTTTCGCAAAACCGCTCGGCAAAGGCGCGCGTCACGCGCTCGTCGGCAAGATCCGCTTTATTCAATAAGACCACGGAGGGCTTGTTTTGGGTCAGCTTCCCGAGATCCGGATTTTTGGAAGAGAGCGGCGCGCGGGCGTCCAAAACCTCCAGCGTGAAATCGGTCAAAGGCAGAGCCTTTTCCATTTCGCGCCGGGTCTTGGTCATGTGCCCGGGAAACCATTGGATCTCTTTCATAAAACCCGTTGTTTTCAGACCGTTCCGAACGCGGATATGGGAAACAGGCGCAACAAAACGCGCCCGAATACGAGGTGTTCCTCGATCGCGCCGACCGCGGGGTCGCGGCTGTCCATGGAGCCGTTGCGGTTATCGCCCAGCACGAACACGTAACCCTCTTCGATCTGCATGGGATAGTTTTCTTTGGTATATTCGTAGCGCATGGGCACGCCCTCGTGATAGAGCACGTAAGGCTCGTCCAATTTTTCCATCGTGTCGGGGGTGTCGCCCACGTACACGCTCCAGGTGTCGAAATCGATATCCACCCATTGACCGCCTGTCGCGATCACGCGCTTGATGAGCGGCTCGTTGAGCGCCTCGCTCTTGACCACGATGATATCGCCGGTCTTGACGGGCTCGCCGAGGTTGGAGATCACGAGATAGTCGCCCTCTTGCAGGGTATTGGTCATCGAGGTCCCCACGACGGTCACCACGCGGAACAAAAAGGTGAAGACCAGAATCACCGCGAGGATCGCAAAGAAAAAGTTTTCCGCCCAGTCGAAGGTTTCATAGACGGCGCGGTGGGAGGCTTTGACGGTGCGGATCTTCCGGTCGGGTTCCGGGTTTGAGTAAGGAGAGCGATCCATGGCAAATTCCTTTCTTTGCGCTTGAACCAAAAAGGGGAACGGAAAGCCGTTCCCCTTTTTTGAGCAAAACAAGTGATCAAGTTCCGTCTGCCCGGCAAGGGGGCAAGTACGACGTTAAATGGATTCCTTGACCTTCGCGCTCTTACCGACGCGATCGCGCAGGTGATAGAGCTTCGCGCGGCGCACGCGGCCGCGGCGCACCACGTCCACCTGTTCCACGTTGGGGGAATGCAGCGGGAAGGTTTTTTCCACGCCCACGCCGTAGGAAATGCGGCGCACGGTGAACGTTTCGGAGATCCCGCCGTTTTTCTTGGCGATGACCGTGCCTTCGAACATCTGGATTCTCTGGCGCTCGCCTTCTTTGATCCGGTTATGCACGCGGACCGTATCGCCGATCTTGAATTCCGGGGGATTTTCCTTGAGTTGCTCGTTTGTCAAAGTTTTCATCAGATCCATGAAAACCTCCTCCTTCCTGCAGGGTTTGCCTGCGATGCGGGAAAGAACAGAGACGTTCGTGCTGAGTCCGGCAGAGGACCGCCTCTCATATTTTCCGTAACAGCGGGATTATAGCACTTTGCTTGGATTTTTGCAAGTGTTTTTTGAAAAAAGTTTATTTTTACAGCTGCTTTGCGTCAAAAAAGGCGATCTGCGAGTCCAGAGGCGGCTTGTCGTTTGTGATCTTTTCGTAACTGCCGTTGCTCAGAAGCCGGTGCGATTTTTGATTATCGTCCAATTCCAGATCGATGATCGCTTCCAATTTGTCCGCGATCTCTCTGTCGTAGATCGGGCTTGCGACCTCCACGCGCCGCTGGGTGTTGCGCGTCATGAAGTCGGCGGAGGAGATAAAGACCTGTCTGTTCTTGCCCGTGCCGAACACGAAGATGCGCGAATGCTCCAGATAGCGCCCGACGATGCTGCGGATCTCGATATTGTCGGTCTGATAGAGCACGCCCGGACGCAGACAGCAGATCCCGCGGATGATCATGCGGATCGGCACGCCGGCGCGGCTGGCTTCGATCAGCTTCAAGATGATCTCCTTGTCGGTCAGCGAATTCATTTTGAGTTTCATGCCGCAGGGCTCGTGTTTGCGCGCTTTTTCGATCTCGCCGTCCATGAGCGCTAAAATCCGGGACTTGAAACTCATCGGCGCGACCAGAAGATGCTCGTATTCCGCTTTCGGATTGTTCGTCGTGAGGTTGTGGAAATAGGTGACGACCTCTTCGCAGATCACGGGGTTTGCCGTGATATAGGAAACGTCGGAATAGAGCCGCGCGGTCTTTTCGTTGTAATTGCCCGTGCCGATATGGCAGATCAGCTTGATGCCGTCTTTCGTGCGGCGGGTAATGAGTGTGGTCTTGGAGTGCACCTTGAAGCCCTCCAACCCGTACAGGATCTTACAGCCCGCTTCCTCGAGCGTTTGCGAGAGCAGGATGTTGTTTTCCTCGTCGAAACGCGCCTTCAATTCCAAAAGCACGGTCACGTCCTTGCCGTTTTCCGCCGCCTCGCAGAGGGTCTGCACGACTTGCGAGGAATGGGACAGGCGATAGAGCGTGATCTTGATGCTGACGGTGTCGGGATCGTTCGCCGCTTCGTGCAAAAGCGTCAGAAACGGCTTCATGCTGTCGTAGGGATAGAACAGGAACAGGTCGCGCGCCTGGGCCTGCTCGGTGACGCTTTTTCCCTGCGCGATCGTCTGCGGCCAGGA
>CADBPF010000018.1 GCA_902796545.1 uncultured Ruminococcus sp.
ATGTAGTAGTTCTTCCAGAAGCAGATCGGGGCAACGGGCATCTGATCCAATAAGAGCTGTTCCATCTGATGCAACAGCTCCACGCGCGCCTTGCGGGTCGTGGCGGCCTGGATCTGATCGGCAAGGGCGTCGTAGTCGGCGTCGGAAAAACCGGTCATGTGCGGGGAGGTGAAGCCGCCGTCCACGTCGATCACGTTGCCGCTGTACGAGGTCGCAAAGGGCATGAGCATGGAGTAGGCGGAGGTGGAAAGCGCCTGATAATCGGAAAGCAGGATTTCGAATTTCTGCGCCTTCAGCACGTTTTTATAGACCGTATCGTTCACGCCGTTGAGCTTCACGTTGAAGCCGAGGTCTGCCCAGAGATCCTGTAAGTATTCGGCAAGATCGGCGTCGTGATCCTTGCGATAGGTGATCGACAGCGCGGCGGAGAGGTTTTTGCCTTTCAAAAGCGCCGCGGGATCGTATTCGGATTTCGCGGATGCGATCAGATCGCCGCCGACTTTCCGGAACGAGGAGTCGTTTGCGGTATCGAACACGCCGTCCGGGATCAGTCCGGTCGCGGGCGTTGCGGCGTAGCCGGCGAGTTCGGCGGCACGCTCGCGGTCAATGGCAAGGGAGAGCGCGCGGCGCACGTCGGCGTCTTTCAAGAGCTCGTTTGTCGTATTGAAATAGCAGACCGTGGTGCAGAGCAGATCGTCGGATTTGACCTTGGAGGCGTAGGATTCCGCGCCCTCCGGGATTGAATCGACCGAAAGATAATGGAGGTTGTTGCGCACGAGCGCGTTCCAGCGATCCACGTCGTTTACCGTCAGATCTTCGTTCAATTCCGCGGGTTTCACGTATTTGTTCGGGTTTTCCGAAACGTTTACGTCAGTGGAAATGAGATAGTTGGAGGCCTTGGTGAAGGACATGGCTTCATCGGTCATTTCGGAAAGGTTGAAATAGCCGCAGGAGATGAAGTTTTCGGTGCTGGTCGCCCAGGTGCCGGGCGCGTCGTCGATCACGTCGTCGCGCATCGGAACGAGCGCGGGGCTCGCCACGGCTTCCAAAAACAGTTCGGGATCCACGTTTTGTTCCAGCTGCACTTCCAGCGTGTAGTTATCAACAGCGGCAACGCCCAGGTCGTCCACGGTCATTTCACCGCTTTTGACTTTGCGCGCGTTTTTCACGTCAAAGAGCAGGCAGGCGGCGGGGGAGTCGGAATCCGGCGATAACAGGCGCTGCCAGGCATATACGAAATGGTCGGCGAGCAGGACTCTTCCGTCGCTCCAGTGGGACTCGTTGAGCTTGAAGGTTAAAAGGTATTCGTCGCGTTCCTCATCGATCTTGCTCGTCCATTCTTTGGCAAGTCCGGGAGAAACGGATCCGTTTTCGTTGATCACGGTCAGCCCCTCGAAGAGCAGCGTGGAGAATTTGACCACGTCTTTATCGTAGATCAGTTCGGAGGGATCCAAATTGGCGACCGGTTCCGCGATATAGATCGACATGATCGCGCCTTTATCGTCGGGATCAAAACCGCAGGAGGTCAGGCAAAGCGCCACCGTCAGCACGCAAAGGCAGAGAGCGACAAAACGTTTCATGGAGGTCCTTTCCGCGGGAAGTCCGCATCGAAAATCTAAAACTCATTATATCATAAAAAACGGTTTTTTCAATGTTTCCGGCAAAAAACTTTCGGGTTTTGATTATTTTTGCGCGCAGATCGCGATCTCGTGGGGGGTATCCGGGCAGAAAAACAACTCGATCGTGTCGTCGATGCGCTTCACCACGGGCGCGATCGCCTGCAAAAAGATCTTTTCCGTGCCGTAATGACCCGCCTCGAGCACGGTCTTTTTCAGATCCGCGGCGCCTACGCGCACGTGATGGCTCAATTCGCCCGATAAGAACGCGTCGGCGTCGCTGTGGAAAAACAGATCGGCGTAATCCTTGCCGCCGCCGGTCACGACCAAAACGCGCCGGATCGTCCGCCCTCCGTCGGTGAGCAAAACGTCGGTATCCAGCGATCCGGAAACGAATTCGGCAAAGGCTTCGGGCGTGCAGGGCGTTTCCAGATCCCCGACGCGCGCCAGCTGGCGCGGCTCGTCTGGCAAACCCGTTTCGGATACGTTTTTTAAGCCGAGGATAGCGCACAGCGTATCGTTCATGCCGCCGTTGCCCGCGTCAAAGCGCGTGTGCAGGCTGATATGGGCGATTTTAGAAAGGATCAGATCGCAAACGCTGCGGTTTTCCGGATGCCGGTCGGGATCTAAAGTCCGCACTCCTCCGTAAAAGATCGGGTGATGCGTCAGAAGCAGGTCGGCGCCCACGCGCTTTGCGGCGTTTACGCTTGAAGCGCACAGATCGAGCGCGCAGAGCACGCGGCGCACCGGACGATCGGGCTCGGGGCAGATCTGCAGCCCGTCCGTGTCGCCGGGACAAGCGTCGCGTTCCGGGTAGAGGCGGCAAAGCGCCTCGTAAAACGAACGAATATCTTTCATATACGTTCATCCTCCTTGTTCTGCGGAAAGTCCGCAAGGCGGTCGGAAAGCGCCCGCACCACGCTTTCCAGCGCGCTTTCGTGCCGTGTCGCGCGTTTCAGGTGCGCCCTGACGCGGCAAAGGTACGCGCGCGTGACCTCGTCTGTGCGCGTTAAATTCCGCGCTCCGCAATAGAGCGCCAGGGGATCGGATTTGCGCACGACTCCGTCGTAGCGCACTTTGCATACGGGATAGATCCGGCGGTTTTCCGCAACGAGCCGTTCTTCCTGCACGCAAAAGCCGTGCGCGTCGAAATAGGCGCGCAGGGTCTCGTGGCCCGACATGGGCTGCAAAAGAAAGGTCCTGTTCGGAACAAACTCCGGGCTTTCGTTTAGGATCCGGCAGATCGTGTCCCCGCCGAGCCCCGCGACGATCACCAGTTCGGGATCGTACCCGGCAAGCGGCTTGAGCCCGTCGCCTTCCAGAAAGCGCGCGAAAGCGACAAGTCCCGCTTTTTCAAAGGTCTTTTTCGCCTTGTCCAGAGAGGGCGCGCTCAGATCGGTGCAAAGCACGGTCTTGGCAAGACCGCTTTGGATCAGGCGCGCGGCGAGCAGACCGTGATCCGTGCCGACGTCCGCGGCGAGCTTGCAGGGGTCGGTCAGCGCAAGGATCGCTTCCAGCCTTGCGGAAAGCGGACGCAGCAAGCTTATTTGCTTGAAAGATACGCGTTGATCTTTTCCACGAGCGCGTCCGCGTCGGTGCCGTGCACGGCGCAGGCGTCGGCAATGCTCTCTCCGCGCGCAGAGGGACAGCCGAGGCAATGCATCCCGATGGCGAAGAAGAATTCGGCAAGGGCGGGATCCAGCTCGAGGACGTCTCCGATCAGGGATTCTTTGGTTACGGTGTTCATATGGGTAAAACTCCTTTCAGGATTTGGATTGACGTTTGCGAGGCTTTTCCGAAAAGCCGCGGGATTGGATCAGGCGGAAGACCGCGCCGAACACGAGCGGCACGATCGCACAGCCGAGCGAAAGCGCAAAGCCTTCCGCGGTCAGCGCGCTCAAACCCAGGTGCTGCTGCAGCGCGGGCGAAAACGCAAAACACGCCATCACGCCGAGCGTTACGGGGATGCAGGCAAAGGCGTAGGGGTTGAAGGCGGTCTTGCGTCTGACCGTCAGCGTGATCGCGCGCAGATCGAAAAAGCAGAACAGCACGGAAGCGTACAGCGTCAGGATCACGCAGGTGCGGCCTTGCGCGGCGGTCAGGTTGATTAGCGGGCTCAACAGATAGGAGCAAAGCGTCATCAGTCCGCTGAGCGCGCCGCAAAGTACGGCGTAGAGCAACAGCGACCGGATGCGCGTTTGTAAAAAATCCGAGACGTTCAAGGGCCGGATCCCGGTCTGGATGCGGTCGGTCAATAACGTCAGCGCGTACAGGATAAACAGAAACAGACCCAGAATCAAAACCGGAAGCGGCAAGAGGATCAGATTTTTTCCGCAGCAAACAAGGCTCGTGAGCGCGGCGCAGAAGAGCGACGCCGTCAAGAGGAAAAAGAGCGTTAAGATCTTCAAACTGTTCCGATAGACCGTGCGGGAGGTGCGGATCGCCTCGGGAAGCAGCTCGAAACGCTCGTGGGAAAGCAAGAGATCCGCGTTCTTTTTGAGTGCGAAACAGGGCTCGTCAACGAGCGCCGCGGAAACGCTTGCGGCGTTTTCAGAGAGCAGATCGCTTTGCCCGTGCGTACAGCAGACCACCGTGTGTCCGGCGGCCTCCTGCGCTTGGACCAGCTCGCTTTTCTGTTTCGGATCCAGCCCGCAGAACACAAAGTTTTCGTTGTAGATCCTTTGCGCGATTTCTCCGTGCAGGCGGCTCATCCGGTCGCCCGGGATCAGCGAGGGGTTTTCGCCCGGACGGAAGAATTCCATATTCTGTGCGATCCCGAGCGTCGCGCCGGGCTCGCTGTCGGTGGCGAGGATCACGTCCACGCCGTCCTCCCGGCAGGCAAGCACCGATTCCGCGCTCTCCGGGCGCATCGGCGTATAGAAGGAAAGAAAGCCCACGAAGGTCAGATGCGTGAAGGCGTCGTCCGGCAGCGGCGTTTCGGGCGGGGAACGGAAGAAGCGCCGGGCAACGGCGACCACGACCTCGTTGGATTCCGCAAGCTCGCGCGCCGCCTGATAGAGCCTCGCCTTGCCCGAATCGCTGAGCAGAACGTTGCGCGACTGGTGCAGCACGTGCGTACAGCGGTCTAAAATATCGATGGGCTGACCGCGCAGGATCAGATAGCATTTTTCGCTTTGCAGAGCCAGCGTGGAGGAAAAGCCGCGCGCGTCGTAAGAGGTGCGGCTGATCGGCAAAAAGGTGCGGGAAAGATAGGCGTCGTCCACGCCGAAGCGGTCGGCGGCGTGACGGATCGCGCGGTCGATGCTCCGCCCGCCGTACCACATCTGGTGCTTGTCGTCGTCCGACTCGCAGCAGAGCTTGCTGTAAGCAAAGAGCGTGAACAGACCCTCGCTCAATTCGCGCACGCTGCGCGGATAATTGTCAAAGAAATACGAACTCGGCACGATCTCCGGATCCAAAAAATAGGAAACGGAATCGACTAAAATGCGGTCGGCGGCGAGCAGCTTGTCCAAGGCGGCGTAATTCTGCACCACACAGCCGTTTTTCTCCAGTTGGGACAGGGAAAAGACCACGGCGAGCTTGGTCAGCATCGCGGCGGTCTCCGGCAGAGCGGAAACGGCGAGCGCGGTCAGTAAAAAGAACAGGTCGAACGTGTCCGCCTGCACGAGGATCCCGATCAGAAACAAGACCACGGTGGCAAGGATCATCCACAAAGAGATCCTGCGCGCCCATTCTTCGAGCCGGCGGATCGGCTGCGGCAAGAGATCCGCCTGCTTTTCGGCAAACCGGTTGCCCTTTCGAATCTGTTTTCCCGTGTTGCAGACGAGGACCGTCGCTTCTCCGGACAGAATCGCGCTGCCGCAAAAGAGCTTGCAGTCGTCCGGCTCGGATCCGGAGGCGTCGGAAAGCTCGCGGTACGGTCTCTTTTTTCGCGGTACGGAGTAGTCGGGGGCAAAGGGACATAACACGTTTAGTTCGTCGCCCCGGATCAAAAGCCCGTCGAAACCGATCGCCTCTCCCGGCCGCACGAGCACCAGATCGCCGGGCACGAGCTCTCTCGGGTCGATCGATCTGCGCTTGCCCGAACGGATCACCGTGGCGGGCTTGCGCAGGCGCTTGCGGGCCATATCCAACGGTCCCGCCGCCCAGCGGCAAAACACGAAAAAGGCAAAGAAACAGACCGCGGAAACAATCAGGCAGATCGCGCCGACCGCGGACTGGCTCGTGAAGAGCGCAAAGAAACAGAGCAGATAGAACACGGAAAAGAGCGCGCTGGAAAAGAGCCCTTTGAACACTGCGGAAAGTGTGAAAAGGCTGCTTTGCGGGGTGTTGCGTCCGAACTCGCGGCGATTTTGCCGCACGAGATCCTCCTCCAGACCGCGGTTTTCGTCGGAGTGCAGGATCGTCAGAAGTTTTTCCGGCGCGATTTCCAATAGGTTCATTTTAAGCAGTTTTTAAGGCGTCGTTTTCCACGGTAAGTGTGATGGTGTCGGGCAGGTCGCGGTAGCGTTTCACCAAGAGCTCCGCGATCCGGTCTTCCGCTTCGGTCTGTAAAAAGCGCCGTAAATTGCGGGCGCCGAAGGCTTCGGAATAGGCTTTTTCGGCACAGAAGCGCGCAACGCTCTCGTCGTAGTTTAAGCGGATGCCTTTTAAGGACAGGTTGTCGGCGAGCTCTTTTAACATGATGTTTGCGATGTTCACGCAGTTTTCCACGCTCAACGCGTGGAAGGTGATGATCTCGTCGATGCGGTTGAGAAACTCCGGACGCAAGAATTCGCCAAGCGCCTTTTTGGTCTTTTCCGCGTCGTTTTCCGCGCGCGTGCGGGAGAAGCCCGCCGCGCTTTTCGCCCCGGTCCCGGCGTTGGTGGTCATGATGAGGATCGTGTTTTCAAAATTGACCGTTTTGCCGTGCGCGTCCGTGATGCGCCCGTCGTCTAAAATCTGCAACAGGATATTGAGCACGTCCGGATGCGCCTTTTCGATCTCGTCGAAGAGGATCACGGAATAGGGCTTGCGGCGGATCTTTTCGGTCAGCTGTCCCGCCTCGTCGTAGCCGACGTAACCGGGCGGGGAGCCGATGATGCGCGAGACCGAGTGCTTTTCCATAAATTCGCTCATATCGAGCCGGATCAGCGCCTCGGGCGACTCGAACAGCGCCAGGGAAAGCTGTTTTACCAGTTCCGTTTTGCCCACGCCGGTCGGTCCGGCAAAAATAAAGGAGATCGGCTTCTGCTTGGGGGAAACGCCCGTGCGTCTGCGGCGCACGGCGCGGCAGACCGCGTCGATCGCCTCGTCTTGCCCGATGATACGGGCTTTGAGCGTCTGGTCGAGCCGATCGATCTTTTCGAATTCGTTTTCGGAGATGCTTGCGGCGGAAATGCCCGTCCACAACTCGATCACGTGCGCAAGATCGTCTTGCGTGAGGACCACGCTGTTTTTCTGCGCGTTCAAGCGGTCGAATTCCTCCTGCGTCGCGGCAAGGGTGGTCTTGGCGGCGGCGATCTTCGCATAGGTTTCGTCGTTCGGATCCGTTTCCGCCTCCGCCTCGGCAAGCTCGGCGGCGCTTTGGGCGCGCTCTTCGGTCAGTACGGCAAGGCGCTCCAAGATCGCGCTGTCCAGAGAAGCGCGCGCGGCGGCCTCGTCCAATAAGTCGATCGCCTTGTCGGGCAAGAAACGGTCGGTGATATAGCGCTCGGACAGGTGCACCGCGTCCGACAAGACCGCGTCGGGGATGCGGATCGAATGGAAATTCTCGTAGTATTCGCGCACGCCGTGCAAAATCTCGATCGTTTCGGAAATGCTCGGCTCGTCCACGGTCACCGGCTGGAAACGGCGCTCCAGCGCGGCGTCCTTTTCGATGTGCTTGCGGTATTCCGAAAGCGTCGTCGCGCCGATCACCTGGATCTCGCCGCGGGAAAGCGCGGGCTTTAAGATGTTGGCGGCGTTCATGCCGCCCTCGGCGTCGCCGGCGGAGACGAGCGTGTGGATCTCGTCGATCATCAGGATGATATTGCCTAAACTCTTTACCTCCTGGATCAGCGCGCGGATGCGGTTTTCAAACTGCCCGCGGAACTGCGTGCCCGCGACGAGCGCGGTCATATCCAAAACGTAAATTTCCTTGTGGGACAAGCGATTCGGGACTTTGTTCTCGGCGATCCGCTGGGCGAGTCCTTCCGCGATCGCGGTCTTGCCCACGCCCGGCTCGCCGATCAGACAGGGATTGTTTTTGGCGCGGCGGGACAAAATCTGGATCACGCGGTCGATCTCCTCGTTGCGCCCGACGATGCGATCCAGGGCGCCTGCGCGGGCTTTTCCGGTCAGATCGAGGCAAAACTGATTCAAAAATTTGCGGTTTTCGGATGCTTTTTGAGTGGTTTTCGCACCTTTTTTGGAGCTTTTCGGGTCGTTTTTTACGATTTCCGGATGGTTTTCGGAGGGCATGGGCGGCACCGCGCCGGGCATGAGCCCGCTCAAAAGACCGCCGAGGTCGAAGGCGGGCGCGTCGTGCGAGCCGTCCGGATCGTCGTTCTCGGAGGACCCGAACAGGGAGGACATTTGTCCTTCCATTTCTTCGATGTCTTCGTCGGTCAGTCCCATTTTATCGAGTTGGGACGTGATCGGCTCTAATTTCAATTCGCGGGCACAGCGCAGGCAATAGCCGTCCGTGCCGACGACCTTGTTGTTCTGTACGCGGTTCACGAACACGACGATCGGCCGCGGCAATTGACAACGGGAACAGAGTTTTTGCATAAGATCTCCTCAAGGGTGCCGCAAACGCGGCGTTTTTTCGGGTTTTGATCCGGGTTTCGGTTCAGGTCACGGTTTGGAGGTTTCTTCGTTTTCTTCTTCTGCGGGCGTTTGCAAAGGGGCGGAGGGGCCGTCGTTTACGCGGCTGGCAAGCTGATCCAAATGCTTGAGATAATGGAAGAGATAGCCGATCGCGGCGATCAGGAAGCTTACGGCAAGCAAGATCCAGAGGACGAGCATCCACGTTTGCGGCAACTCAAAGAAGTGCAGCGCCAAAACGACGGCGTAGAACACGACGGTGGAGGCTTTGCCGTACCAGACGCTGGACACGACTATGGAGCGCTTTTTCAAGATGAGAGAGGCGATCAGGATCATGGCGATCTCTTTGACCACGACGAGCGCGGTGAGCCACCAGGGGAAGAGCCCCGCCGCGGTCAGCGCGCCGAGCGTGCAGAGCGTGGTGAGTTTATCTGCGAGCGGGTCGAGCAGCTTGCCGAAATCCGTGATCCAATGATTTTTTCTGGCAAGATAGCCGTCCAACACGTCGGTCAGGGCGCAGAGGATCAGGACGAGAGCGCTGACCGCGTGCCCGACGCAAAAGAAGAGATAGCAGTACAGCGGCAGCAAGAGGATCCTTAATCCGCTTAAAAAATTGGGGATATTGCGTTTTTCAAAGACTTTCATGAACGCCTCCGCGTGTGGTGATCAGAGCCCGAATCCGTTGAGCAGGGTCAAGGGATCGAAGCGATAGACGAATTGGAAAAGATAGGTGGAGGAAAGATCGATCTTCGAGAAGAAGGGATGCTCCAGACTCACAAGATACGGCACCGCCGCGGCGACGACGGCGCAGAAGACCCAGGCGAGCACGAGCCCTTCGACCAGACCGATCGCAAGCCCCGCCACGCGGTTGACCGTGCCGATCAGCGGCACGTGGTTGAAGCGCCGCGCAAAGCGGATCAGAAGCCGGATCACGATCCCCAAAACAAGAAACAGCGCGATAAAGGCAAGCGCGCAGGAGATCGCGCGGCTCACGGGATGCACGATCGACGCCGCCACGCTCTTTGCGGTATCGCCCTCGGAAACGGAGACGGTATCGGCGTCTGCGCCGAACACGGAAAACAGATCGGACAGATCCTTCGGCGGCGAGGCAAACAGACGCGCCATGGCCTGCGCGGAGGGGCTTTCCTCCGCAAGGGATTCGGTGATGCGCTCCGCGACGGGCGCGGAGATCGCGGGCTTTACGATTTGATCGTTCAAAAAGTCCCCGACGGGGCTTGCGAGCAAAAAGGCGAGCACGATCGCCGCGACCCCGCTTATCAGCGAGAAAAACGTGGCAAGCGCGCCGCGCTTATAGCCGAAGATCGCGCAGATCAAAGCGATCAGGACCAAAGCAAGATCCAAAAGCAGATTCATAATAACTCCCTTTTCCGATACGACGTTTGTTCGTTACCCGACCATATAGACGGAAACGTAGCCTTCGCCCAAAAAGGCGATCCGGTCCGCGGACAGCGGCAGGATCTGCCGGAATTCGCTTCTTAAGGAACTGGTCGTCAGGTTGCCGGAATCCAGTTTATAGGTGTTGAGCGAGCCGTAGGAGAGAAAATACAAGGTGCGCCCCGAAACGGCGATATCGAGCACCTGCGTTTCCAGATTCAAAGTATGCGGCTCCGCTTCCGGATGGGCAAGCTCGAAGACGCTGATTTCAAGCGAGGTGCCGATCATCCCCACGTTTTTCACTAAAATCGCGTAATCGCGGTCGCAGTAATAGCGGGACAGGGTGTCGCGGTCGATCGTTTCGGTAAAGTCGCTTGCGTCGCTGATCCGGATCCGGTGCAGGGTATCGTCGGTCAGGAGCACGAGCAGATCCTTCGAGATGAAATCGAGCCGGATCGGCATTTCGCCCGCGGTCGTGAAGCTCTGATAGATCCGGTCGTCGGTCGTGCGGAACACGAGCGTTTCGCACTCTAAATCGCCGCCCTTGCTCTTTAAGGTGCTGACCGCGACGAAACTCGGGTCTTCCTTGCAGATCGAAACATCGCTCACGACCTTGTCCGCGCTTGCCCAGCGAAAGATCTTCTCAAAATTATGATTATACACGTAAAGCGCGCTATGATACCCTTTTTCTCCGGTCACGACGGCAAAAGTGCCGTTGTCGGCGGTATCGGCGCAGAATACGTCGTAGGGATAGGTTTCTTCCCACAGCTTGGAAAACCCGTTATAGATATTGACCTTGTGCCCGCCGACGTCGTAGGCGAGCAGGTATTTTTCGCTCACCTTCAATTCCGGCGAGGAAAAGGCGATGCTGTCGGACAGGCTCTGGTTGCCGGAAAGGGAATAGACGTCGATCCCGCTGCGGCGGATCAGCGCCAGATCGCCGCGATAGAGCTTCGCGCGCTGGGACGCGTCGAAATCAAAGGAAAAGCCGCGGCTCTGCGCGCCCACCGAGGGGGCGGAAACGTCCAGATCCTTGATCAGATAGCGCAGATTCTCCGCTGTGAACTGATCGTGCAGAAGCAAAAGCCCGCCGAGCAGGAAGGCGATCAGAAAAAAGAGCGCGAAAAATTTGAGCCTGCGAAAGCGCCCTGCAAGCACTTCGTAAGGGTGTACCAGTACGGCTCCGGCGATCTTTTTCGCCATGGCGATCTCCTTTTTTCGGATTTTCCGGCGGTTGGGTTCAGTTTTCCCGGTCGCAAACGTCCCAGAGGTAGAGTCCGCAGGCGGGAGCGCAGTAGAGCGAGGGCTTGATCGGCGCGCGGATCAATTCCGAGATCGTGCGCGGCTCCTTGCCGCGGCCGATGCGGATCAGTGTGCCCGTCAGATTGCGCACCATGTGATACAAAAACCCGTCTGCCGTGATCGAAAGATAACACAAGGGGAAATCGTGCGTATCGAGGCGGCACTCCGAAACGGTGCGCACGGTGCTTTCCAGCTCTTTGCCGCCCGAGCTCTGAAAGGACTTGAAATCGTGCGTGCCGCAGATCGTTTCGGCTTCCTTGCTCACTCTTTCCAGATCCAGCGGAAAGCGGAGCGTCAGCGCACGGTTCCGATACAGCGGATTGCGCACGGGGTCGTTCCAGAAATAATAGCGGTAGGTCTTTTCGATCACGCTGTAGCGCGCGTGGTAAGTCTCCGGCACGGGACTTGCGGAACAGACGGCGATATCGTCCGGCAGGAGCGCGTTTAAGCTCTTTACAAGCGTCGTTTCGCTCACACCGTCGTCCGGCAGGTCGGCGTGAGCGTGGAAAACCCTGGCGTGGACGCCCGCGTCGGTGCGGCTGCAGCCGCAGACGGCGACGGGACCGCCGAAAAGCGTTTCGAGCGCTCGGTTCAGCTCGCCCTGCACGGTGGGGGCGTTTTTCTGCACCTGAAAGCCGTGCAGGCGCGTGCCGTCGAAGGAAAGCACGAGTTTCACGCGCTTCATTTGATATAGAACCCCATGGACGCAAAAAACGGCGTGGAAAAATAGAGTAAAACGCCGAAAGCGGCAAACGAAAACAAAAACAATACGTCGCCAAAGCGCAGGTGCAGCTCTTTCATCCGGGTGCGCCCCTTGCCGCCGTGATAGCAGCGGCACTCCATGGCGATCGCCAGATCGTCGGCCCGGCGGAACGAGGAGATGAAAAGCGGGATCAGCACGGGGATCAGGCTTTTGACCCGGCGGATCAGATTGCCCGATTCAAAGTCCGCGCCGCGCGCTTTTTGCGCGTTCATGATCTTTTGCGTTTCCTCGACGAGGGTCGGCACGAAGCGCAGCGCGATCGTCATCATCATGGCAAATTCGTGGACGGGAACGCCGATAAACTTGAGGGGCTTGAGTAAGCGCTCCAGCGCGTCGGTCAGATCCATCGGTGTGGTGGTATAGGTGAGCAGCACGCTCGTGCCGATCACGAGCGACAGGATGCGAAGCAGCATGAAGATCGCGGAATAAATCCCCTCGGGATAGATGCGCACGATCCAGAATTCCACCAGCGGCGCGCCCTCTCCCGCGGTCCAGAACAAATTGACGATCGCGGTGAACGCCGCGATGAATACGACGGGCTTTAAGCCTTTCAGGATCAGCTTCAGCGAGATGCCGGACACCGCGCACAAGACGATAAGCGCCGCCAAAAGCGCCGCGTACGCCGGGAAACTGCGCGCGAAGAACACGAGCACGATATACAGAATCGTGCCGAGGATCTTTGCCCGCGGATCCAGCCGGTGCAGGGGGCTTTGACCGGGGAAGTACTGTCCCAGGGTGACGTCTTTGAGCATGGTTTAAGAATCCAATCGTTTGAGTATTTCGATCGCCGCTTCCTCGGTGGTGGTGATCCCCTCGGGGATCCCGAGATCGCAGAGGGCATTCGTGATGCGGGTGATCTGCGGCAGGGCAAGCCCCGCTTCCCGCACGAGGTCCGGACGGCAAAACACCTCTTTGGTCGTGCCGTGGAAGAGCAGCTCTCCCTCTTTCAAGACGATGAGATCGTCGGCAAAACGCGCCATATCCTCCATACTGTGGGAAATGAGCAATACGGTGCGGTTTTGCTTTTCGCGCCGGTACGCGCACACGCCGCCTAAAATATCGGCTCTGCCGCGCGGATCGAGTCCCGCCGCGGGCTCGTCGAGCACGAGCAGTTCCGGATCCATGGCGAGCACGCCCGCGATCGCGGCGCGGCGGCGCTCCCCGCCGGACAGCTCGAAGGGCGATTTTTTGAGTAAGTCCTCGCCGACGCCGACGAACTGCGCCGCGCTGTGTACGAGGGTCCGGATCTCGTCCTCGCTCTTCCCGAGATTGCGCGGGCCGAAGGCAATATCCTTTTCCACGGTCTCTTCAAACAGCTGATATTCGGGATACTGGAACACCAGCCCGATCCTGCGGCGGATCTCGCGCACTTTTTTGGGCTCTTCCCAAAGATCCCTGCCGTCGATCAGGATGCGCCCGGACGTGGGGCGTTCCAGGCCGTCGAGCAGCATGGCGACGGTGCTTTTCCCGCAGCCGGTATGACCGACGAGCCCCGTGACGCGGCCCTCCTGCAAGGTAAACGACAGATCTTTCAGCGCCTCGTGTTCAAAGGGCGTTTTGGCGCTGTAGGTATATCCGACGTGTTCAAACGTGACAACACTCATGGACGTGCTTCAAACAGCCGGCGCAAGAGCCGAGCCGCCTCCGTTTCTTCAAAGATGCCTTTGGGCAGTTGGATGCGCTCCTGCACGCGCTCGTCGGCGGAAAGCAGGTGCAACAGTTCCGTGGATTGCGGAACGTCCAGCCCGAGCTTCCAAAGCGTTTCGACCTCGGAAAAGACTTCTTTCGGCGTGCCGTCGAGCGCGATCGCGCCGTCGTTCATCACGATCACGCGCTCGGCCTTCGCCGCTTCTTCCATATAATGCGTGATGAGTAAGACCGTGATCGAGTGCTCCTTGTAGAGCCGGCGGATCACTTCCATCATCTCCGCGCGCCCGACGGGGTCGAGCATGGCGGTGGATTCGTCGAACACGATGCATTCCGGTCCGAGCGCGAGCACGCCCGCGATCGCGACGCGTTGTTTTTGCCCGCCGGAGAGCGTGTGCGGCGCGGCGCGGCGGTATTCGTTCATCCGCACGACGTTCAACGCCTCTTCGACGCGCTCTGCGATCACCTTCGGCGGCATCCCGACGTTTTCGGGGCCGAACGCCACGTCCTCTTCCACGATGGAGCTGACGAGCTGGTTATCGGGGTTCTGGAACACGATGCCGATCTTGCGCCTTAATTCCAGAATCCGGTCTTCGTCGGTGGTGCGGATCCCGTCCACGAGCACCTCTCCGCGCTCCGGGATCAGGATGCCGTTCAAGAGCTTTGCCAGCGTGCTTTTGCCGCTTCCGTTATGCCCGAGGATCGCGACGAAAGATCCCTTTTCCACGGTAAACGATACGCGATCCACGGCGACTCCGACGCCGTTTTGCTCCGCGGGATAGGAAAACGAAAGATCCTGAACTGATAAAAAAGGCATAGGGTTTATTCTCCTTGAAAGCGGCTCGTGACGCCGCAGGGAAGATACAGACCGGACGAGGTGATCGGCAGGGCAAGTTCGCCCGTTTCGGTAAAGCCGGCAAGCTTGCGCGTCGCCGTTTTCACAAGCGTATCCAGACTTTGCGGGGTGATCCCGTCCGAATAGGTGTTGACGAGCACGCAAAGCGGCTTTTCGCACAGCAGTTGCAGGGTGAGTGTCAGAAAATCGTAAAGCGCGGTTTCGATCTTCCAGGTCTCGCCGCCGGGGCCGCGCCCGAACGAGGGCGGGTCCATGACGATCGCGTCGTAACGCGAGCCGCGCCTAAGTTCCCGGCGAACGAATTTTTCGCAATCGTCCACCAAAAAGCGCACCGGGCGGTCGCCAAGTCCCGACAGCGCGAGATTTTCCTTTGCCCGCGCGACCATGCCGCGCGCGGCGTCCACGTGGACGACCTGTGCGCCCTCGGCCGCCGCGGCGATCGACGCCGCGCCGGTATAGGCGAAGAGATTGAGCACGCGCGCGCCCGGACGCGTTTTCAGACGGGCGCGCAGATAGTCCCAGTTGGCCGCCTGCTCGGGGAAGATGCCCGTGTGCTTG
This sequence comes from uncultured Ruminococcus sp., assembly GCA_902796545.1. Classification (GTDB taxonomy): domain Bacteria; phylum Bacillota; class Clostridia; order Oscillospirales; family SIG627; genus RUG14179. The sequence goes on from CADBPF010000018.1 coordinate 14,885, forward strand.
AAATTCATCGGGTGAATGAGAAAGCGCGCGCCGTGATAGGTGATCTCCCAGTTTTCGGGGACCTTTTTGATCTCCCAGCGCCCGCCGCCGGTATTTGCGCGCAGATAGCGCGCGTCCGGGGCGTTCCAGCGCCGGTCGCTCTTTTCGCTTTCCCAGAGCACCTTGGGATCGGGGCGGATCAGGACGTATTTGCCGAAACGCTCCAGCCGCTCGCCGCGGCTTGCGTCGATCAGCTCATAGTCCTGCCACAAGTCGGATACGAACATTATGCTTCGGCGTCCTCCAGGGAAACCTGCCCCGTGGACGCGTTGGGATCCTCTGGCACGGGGACGCCCAGATGCTCGTAGGCAAGCTTTGTCACGCATCTGCCGCGCGGCGTGCGGTTCAAAAAGCCGAGCTGCAGAAGATAGGGCTCGTACACGTCCTCGATGGTGACGCCCTCCTCGCCGATCGTGGCGCCGAGCGTTTCCAGCCCCACGGGGCCGCCGGAGAAGGTGTGGATGATCGCGGAAAGCAGCTTGCGGTCGATCCGGTCGAGGCCGAGGTCGTCGATCTCCAGGCGTTCTAACGCCTTGTTCGCGGTTTTTTCGTCGATGACGCCATCTCCGAGCACCTGCGCGAAATCGCGCACGCGTTTGAGTAAGCGGTTGGCGATCCGCGGCGTGCCGCGGCTACGCCGGGCGATCTCGTTTGCGCCCGCGTCGTCGATGGGGATCTCCAAGATCCCGGCGGAGCGCTTGACGATCGCGCCGAGCTCCTCGGGCGTGTAGAGCTCCAGCCGCATCAGCATCCCGAAACGGTCGCGCAGCGGCGCGGAAAGCTGACCCGGGCGCGTGGTGGCGCCGATCAGCGTGAATTTTTCCAACGGCAGGCGGATCGACCTTGCGGCGGGTCCGGTGCCGATGATGATATCGAGCGCGAAATCTTCCATGGCAGGATACAGGATCTCCTCCACGGCGCGATTCAAGCGGTGGATCTCGTCGATAAAGAGCACGTCGCCCTCGTTTAACGAGGACAGCAGCGCGGCAAGATCGCCCGGTTTTTCGATCGCGGGGCCGCTCGTGACGCGGAACTGCACGCCCATCTCGTTTGCTAAAATCGCCGCGAGCGTGGTCTTGCCGAGGCCGGGCGGGCCGTAGAGCAGGGTGTGATCCAAGGGCTCGCGGCGCAGCTTTGCCGCCTCGAGACTCACCGAAAGGTTTTCCTTGACCGCGCTCTGACCGACGTATTCCGCAAGCGTTTTCGGTCTGAGCGTGTTTTCGCTGTCCGCGCCGCGCGCGTCGGATTCGCTAAAGGACGAGGAAACGATGCGGTTTTCAAAATCGGGCTCGAAATAATCTGCCATATCAGTTTCCTCCGAGTTTTCTCAACAGCGCAAGCGTCAACTCTTCCACGCCCTTGTCTTCATACTCTAACTCGCTTGCGGCGCGCAGGACGTGGGCGCGCGGATAGCCGAGCACCACCATGGCGCCGATCGCCTCGTTGAGCGCCACGCTCTCCGGCGCGCTTTTTGCGCCGGCCGGGGCGCTTGCGGGGGCTTTGATCGCAAACAACGGCTCTTTTACGAGTTTGTCTTTCAGTTCCAGGATGACTTTCTGCGCGGTCTTGGCGCCCACGCCGTTTGCCGCGCTGATCGAGGATACGTCGCCGTGCAGAACGGAGGTCTGCAGCGCGTCCGGCGAGAGAGCGGAGAGAATGGAGAGCGCGGCGCGCGGACCGACGCCGGAGACGCCGATCAACAGCAAAAACGCGCGTTTTTCTTCTTCGTTGCGGAAGCCGAACAGCTCGAGCGCGTCCTCTCGCACGTTGAGATAGGTATAAAGCTTCACTTCGGCGCCCGCGCCCGGAGCGTTGAGCGCGCCGATCGTCTTTTCCGAAACGTATAACAGGTAGCCGACGCCGTGAACGTCAACTACAGCGATCCCGTTTGCGGCTTCCTGCAGGACGCCTTGAAGATATTGATACATCCTTATCCTCCCGCGGTTTTCTTGGCATTCTCCAGTTTTTCCTGTAAGGGGGTGAGGCGGCTTTGCGCAAAGTGCGCGTGGCACAAAGCCACCGCGAGCGCGTCCGCCGCGTCGTCCGGCTTCGGGACGCCGGGGAGCTTTAGGAGAACGCGCGTCATTTCCATGACCTGCGCTTTCTGCGCTCTGCCGTAGCCGACCACCGCGCTTTTGACCTGCATCGGCGTGTATTCGAACACCTTCAAGCGTTCTTCCTCGCAGGCGCAGAGCAGAACCCCGCGCGCCTGCGCTACGTTGATGCCCGTCGTTTGGTTCGAGTAGAAAAAGAGCTCCTCCATCGCGCAGGCGTCGGGCGCAAAGCGCCGGATCAGTTCGCGCGTGGAATCGTGAATGAATTTCAAGCGCTTTTCGATGCGCTCGCCCGCGTGCGTTTCGATCACGCCGCAGTCGAGAAAGCGCGTTTTTCCGCGCTCGGTCTCGAGCACGCCGTAACCCACGATGGCGTAGCCCGGGTCGATCCCCAAAATCCTCACGAGTACTCCTTTTTCCCTCCCGGGTGCAGGCGGTTGGTCTGACACCCCAGTTTATCAAAATATTCTATCACAGAAATGCGGTTTCGTCAATGAAAAAACGCCCGCGCAAGCCGCGGGCGCAAAACGCGAAAACGGACGCCGTCACAACGGCAGATCCAGGGCGTATCCCGCGCCGATCCCGCCCACGGCGCACAGCGCGATGATCAGGATCGGGTGCAGTTTTTTGAAAGCGGCGAAAACGGAGAGCGCAAAGAGGGCAAGCGATACGTAAAACGCGGCGGTGGTGAAGACCGAAAGATTCGGCGTTCCCGCGAAAAACACGGTGTTCGCAACGGATAAGATCGCCGCGCCGATCAGCGCCACGACCGCGGGCTTCAAGCCGGACATCACGCCTTTGACGGCGAGGCTCTCCTTGAATTTTTTTAAGAATTTCGCGACGATCAGAATGATGAGAAACGACGGTAAGATCACGCCGAGCGTGGCGCAGAGCGCGCCCGGGATGCCGCCGCAGATCGAGCCGATATAGGTGGAAATATTCACGGCAAAGGGGCCGGGCGTGGACTCCGAGACCGCGATGAAGTCGATCAGCTGTTCCGCGCTCATCCAGCCGTGCGCGAGCACCTCGGATTCGATTAGCGGGATCATGGCGTAACCGCCGCCGAAGGTGCAGATCCCGATCTTGAAAAAGGTAAGAAAGAGGGTCAAATAGATCATATTTTCCCCCTTTTTGCGCGGATGAAGGCGTAACACAGTCCGAATAAAGCGGCGCCGAGGAGAAAATACAACACGGAAAACCCGAAGAGATGCGCCGCGACCGCGCCGAGCAGCACGGCGATCATCAAAAGGATCGAAAACAGATCCTTCGGGCATTGGCGATAGAGGCTGTAAAGCGCCTTGACCATCAGGGCGAGCACGCCCGAACGGATCCCGAAAAAAGCGTAACGCACGGGCTTTAAGTGCTGATAGAGCGCCAGCACGTGCGAGAGCAGAAGCAGGATGAGAAACGACGGCAGACTCACGCCGAGCGTGGCGCAGAAGGCGCCCCAAAAACCGGCGACGCGCTCGCCGATAAAGGTCGCGGAGTTGATCGCGATCGGCCCGGGGGTGGATTCCGCCACGGCGAGGATCTCAAGCATGTCGCCGTCCGTGATCCAGCCGCGCTTTTCGCCTGCCTCCTTCTGGATCAGCGGGATCATGGCGTAACCGCCGCCGAAGGTGCAGATCCCGATCTTGAAAAAGGAAAAAAAGAGCGCCGAAAGCGTGCGGGCTTTTTGCCGCGCGGTCATTTTTTGTTTGGCTTTCATGGCGCACTCTCCGTTTTCGGTTTCAATAGGGCTATTATATACAAGTTTTCCGTTTTCCGCAAGACGGTGAAGCGAAAAAACCGCGCCCGTGCGCCGCGTTGGTAGAGCGTTGGTAGGGGGTGTGTAAACTGAAAAAAGCGTGATTGCTTTTGCATAGCGGCGCCGATTCTTTGCGATCGGCAAAAAAAACGATCCGAAACGACCGGGAAACGATAAAAAAGGTTGTATTTCGGATATAAGCGGTGTATAATGATCGTATCACGGATCCAGAGCGGATCCGAACCGTGAAAGAAGGAGAACCGATATGGCAGATTTGAACGAGAAGATCAATCAGATCAACAACACACCCGACACGACCGCCGAATTCGATCCGACCGACGTGCAGTCGAACAAAGCGATGGGCGTGCTCGCGTACCTATCCTGGCTCGTGCTGATCCCGCTGTTTGCGGCCAAAGGATCGAAATTTGCCCGTTTCCATACCAATCAGGGCATCGTGCTGGCGATCGCCTGGAGCGCCTGGTGGATCGTGGAAGTGATCCTCGGCATCGTCATCCGCGCCATCTTCCGCACGACGCGCTACGTCTGGGGCGTGCCCTATACCGCGGTTTCCCCCGTCGGCTCGATCTTATTGACCGTGCTCGGGCTTTTGAATATCGCGTTCGCGGTGCTCGCGATCCTCGGCATCATCAACGCGGCGCAGGGCAAGGCGAAGGAACTGCCCGTGATCGGCAAATTCCGCATCCTGAAATAAACGCGAAATCAAACGCAACGGCCGGCGCTTTTGCGCGGGCCGGGGTCCGGACGGATCAAAAACGGAACGTCGTATCGGCGTTCCGTTTTTTTGTGCGCGAAAATGAGCAATCCGGCTTGTAAATTATCGGGAATATGGTATAATGGCAAGAAACGAATGAACAAGAAAGTTCGGTTTTCGATCGCGGTTTTACCGTTTATCTTGATTTTTTGCGCCTGCCCTCGGGTTTTTGGCTTTCGGCGCAGTTTTTTCGGAAAGGACTTTGGATCATGGGACAGAATGCGTTGATCCGCAACGTGGACCTCAAACGGCGGATCCTCATCGTGGACGACGAGGCGATCAACCGCAAAATCCTCGGACATATCGTTTCCCGGCAATACGACGTTTTGTATGCCGAAAACGGCAAGGAAGCCCTTGAGATCGTCCGGGAGCAGGGATCGATGATCTCGCTGGTTTTGCTCGATCTGCTGATGCCGGTGATGGACGGCTTCGAACTGCTCGGGATCCTGCACAAGGACCCCGAGTACAAGCGCATCCCGGTGATCGTGCTGACCTCCGATAAAAGCGCGGAGGTGCGCAGCCTGCAGCTCGGCGCGGCGGACTTTATCCCCAAGCCCTACGATCTGCCCGACGTGATCCTTGCCCGGATCCGGCGCTCGATCGAGCTTGCCGAGGACAACCGGCTGTTGAAGGCGACCGAAACGGACGCTTTGACCGGGCTTTTTACAACAAGGAATTCTTCTTCCAGTACGCCGGAAGATACGATCTGCTTTTGCCCGATACCGCGATGGACGCAATCATCTATACGATCAACCGGATGCGCGCGATCAACGCCCTGCACGGCAGGGAGGGCGGCGACGAGGTCTTGAAGAACATTGCGGCG
>CADBPF010000019.1 GCA_902796545.1 uncultured Ruminococcus sp.
AAACCGACCGCGTGATCACGCTGTCCACCTGCACGAACACCACCACGGAAGAGCCGTATCGCTTCGTGGTGCACGGGGTGCTGCGCCAGATCATCGCCTCATGAAGATCAGGCTTTTCTGCGTCGGGCAGACGAAAACGCCCGAGATCCGCGCCTTGTGCGCGGAATACGAAAAACGCCTGCGCGCCTTTTGCGATTTTCAGGTGCATTTCATTCGTCCGCATACGCTTTCCGCAAAGCCCTCGGACGCCGAGATCCGCGCGGGGCTTGAAGCCGAGGCGGACGAGATTCTGAGACTGCTCGACCGTGTGCCGCCGCGATCCTGCGTCGCGCTTTGCGTGGAGGGGAGCGAGTTTTCCAGCGAAGAGCTGTCCGTTATGATCGGGGCGCGGATGCAGACCGCGCCGGAGATCACCTTTCTGATCGGATCCTCTTTCGGCTTGTCCGAACGGGTCAAGGAGCGCTGCGGGCTTCGGCTTTCGCTGTCCCGCATGACCCTGCCGCACGAATTGTGCCGGCTGGTATTTTCCGAACAGCTGTACCGCGCCTTTGCGATCCTGCACCAAAGCGCCTATCACAAAACTCTATAGGAGAACGAATATGAAAACGACTTTACGCCTGTTCTGCCTTGCCTGCGCGATGCTCTTCTGCCTGACCGCCTGCGGACGCGCGCAGTTTGATCCCTTTGAGGACGTGCCGACGGACACGCGCGGTCAGACGCGCCTGGAAGTGACGCAGATCCACGAGGAGTATCCGTTCGTGCGGATGAGCTTTCTGTTGAAAGACGCCTTCGGCAATCCGCTTTCCGGCAAAACGCTCCGCTGTGCTTTCGGCGACGATTCGGCGGAATTTCTGACGGACGAAAACGGCTCTGCGGAGTTGATCCCCACCTTCGGCCCCGGCAGTTACGACGTGATCGTGGACTACGACGGCGACGATCAGTACCGCGCCTGTACCTCCCGCAATACGCTGCAGATCAAGGAGCGCGTCAACCGCAGCGGCATCTACGTGCGCGCCAACGAGATGCGCAGCGCGGATCTGGACGAGTTTTCCGAAAACAAGATCGGGCATATCTTTTTGCATGAGGACGCTTTGGATCTCTACGGAACGCAGGCGGTGGAACAGTTCATCGCGGACGCGGGCGAGCGCGGCATCAAGGTTCATATCTGGGTGCTCGGACTCTTCGACGAGGGCAAATGGGTCAACCCGATCATCCCCTCGACCGGCGAATACAATACCGAATATTTCGAGAAAAAAACCGAGCGGGTCACCGAGATCGCCTCGCTTGCCGGCCTTTACGGGATCCACTATGACTGCATCCGCTTCGAGGGCGGCGAAAACAGCCGCGCCGACCGCTACACCCGCGGCGGCGAACCCGCCGGGGAAAAGGCGGTCACGGCGTTCGTGGACAGCTTGCGAAAAGCCTCGCGCGCGGTCAATACGCAGCTCGTGCTCTCCGGCACGCTGATGCCCGATCCGGAAGAAGCCGTCGCCCGCTACGGGCAGGACGTCGCAGTGCTTGCCAACTGCTTTTCCTTCTTCGTGCCGATGACTTACGTCGGCGTGTATCTGAACGACGTGGATGAGATCCGCGCCGATTGCGCGGCATTTGCTTCCCGCGCCGGGAATTCGGAGATCTGGGCGGGGATCGTCGGCTATGACGGCGACGAAACGCAGATGCCGCTCGAACCGGACGCCGTGCGCTCTTACGCCGACGCCGCTTACGCCGGCGAGGCGATGGGCGTGGTCCTCTTCCGCTTCGGCAGAGCCGACCTCGGCGCAAACCGCGGACAACCCCTTTGTCCGCTGATTGATCTGGAGCCGCACGGAATTTAACGCACAATCAAAAAACCTCCGCAAATTTTGCGGAGGTTTTTTGTACGTTCAGGTTCACTCTTCCACGGCTAATTTCTGGCCCATGAGGACGCCCATGACGGACGCCATCATCAGCCCTCTGGTCCAGCCCGACGAGTCGCCGAGGCAATGGAGCCCGCGCACGCTGGTATTGAGATCGCGATCCATCCGCACGCGGTTGGAATAAAATTTGAGCTCCGGCGAATAGAGCAGCGTTTCTCTGCCGGCAAAGCCGGGCACGACCTGCTCGACCGCCTGCATGAAATTGATGATATTGACCATGGAGCGATAGGGCATGGCGGCGGTGATGTCCCCCGCGACGGCGTCGGGCAGGGTGGGGCGCACGTTGGAGCGGGACAGCTCCTTTGCCCAGGTGCGTTTGCCGTCCAAAATATCGCCGAAGCGCTGGACGAGGATATGCCCGTTTGCGAGCATATTCGTGAGCTCGCCGACCTTTTGCGCGTATTCGATCGGCTGATTGAAGGGCTCGGTGAAATTGTGCGAGCAGAGGATCGCGAGATTCGTGTTCTGCGATTTGCGATCCTTATAGGAATGCCCGTTGACCACGGCGAGATCGTTGTCGTAATTCTCCTGGCTCACGATGCCGCCCGGATTCTGGCAGAAGGTGCGCACCTTGTTCTTGAAGGGCAGGGGATAGCCGATGAGCTTGGACTCGTAGAGCACGCGGTTGACTTCCTCCATGACCTCGTTGCGCACCTCGACGCGCACGCCGATATCCACGGTGCCGGGCTGGTGCGCGATATGGTGTTCCTCGCAGAGCTTTTCCAGCCAGTCCGCGCCGCGTCTGCCGGTCGCCACGACCGTGTGGGGCGCAAAGATCTGCATTCCCGCGCCGACGCCCGCGCTCGGGATCAGTTCCACGCCGGTGCAGACCTCGTTTTCGATGATGAGGTTTGCGCAGTTATACCCGAACAACAGCTCCACGCCGTGATCGGCGAGATAATGCTCGATGGCAAGATAGATCTCCTGCGCGTGCTCGGTGCCGAGGTGGCGGATCGGGCAGTCCACGAGTTTGAGCCCCGCGCGGATCGCTTTCAAGCGGATCTCCTTGATCTTTTCCGGGTCGCCCACGCCCTCGATCTTCTCGTCCGCGCCGAATTCCAGATAGATCTTGTCGGTATAGGCGATCGTTTCCTGAATCAGATCCTCGCCGACAAGCTCCGGCAGATCGCCGCCGACTTCGTAACTCAAACTGAGTTTTCCGTCGGAAAAGGCGCCCGCGCCGGAAAAGCCGGTGGTGATATGGCAATAGGGCTTACAGCCCACGCAGGCGTGCGTGACGTTTTTCGGGCATTTGCGGTCCTCGATCGCGCGGCCCTTTTCCACGATCACGATCTTCTTTTTCGAGCCGCGGCGGATGAGTTCGAGCGCCGTGAAGATCCCGGCGGGACCCGCCCCGATGATACACAGATCACAATTCATAAGGCATCTCCGTACTGAAAATACAGACAAATCAAATCCCGGTCACGGGGACCGGGGAGAATGAATATCCTTCTTTATTGTAGTCAAAACGCGCGCGTTTGTCAAGGAAGCGGGACTCGAAAAACGGCGAAAACCGCCGCCCGTTTGTAAAACATTTGTGAAGATTTCAAATTTTACTTGACCGCGAAAATGCGCGGCACTATAATAAACGCGATTTGAATTTTTCTAAAACGAGGTATGACTGTGCTGGAACTGAAAAATATCGTCAAGGTATATCCCGCGGGCGGCGCACGCGTGGAGGCGCTCAAAGGCGTGGACCTGTGCTTCCGCAAGCAGGATTTCGTCTGCATCCTCGGTCCCTCCGGCTGCGGAAAGACCACTTTACTCAACTTGATCGGCGGATTGGATCGCGCAACGAGCGGCGATCTTGTGATCGACGGCAAAAGCACGAGCCGCTTCCGCGACCGCGATTGGGACACCTATCGCAATCACACGATCGGCTTCGTGTTCCAGACCTATAACCTGATCCCGCATCAGTCGGTCTTGCAGAACGTGGAGCTTGCGCTCACGCTGTCCGGCGTTTCCAAAAGAGAACGGAAAAGCCGCGCCAAAAAGGCGCTTTGCGACGTGGGGCTTGCCGACCAGATCAAAAAGAAGCCGAACACGCTGTCCGGCGGGCAGATGCAGCGCGTGGCGATCGCGCGGGCGCTCGTGAACGACCCCGACGTGATCCTTGCCGACGAGCCGACCGGCGCTTTGGATTCGGAAACGAGCGTCCAGGTGATGGATCTCTTAAAAGAGATCGCAAAAGAGCGGCTCGTGATCATGGTCACGCACAACGCGGAGCTTGCCGAACGCTACGCGACGCGCACGATCCGGATGCTCGACGGGCGCGTGACCTCCGACAGCGCTCCGCTGGATCAAGCGGAACTGGACCGTTTGCACGCCGAAGACGAGAAAACGCAGATTCTGCGCGCCAAAAATCCCCTGAAAAAGCCGGGGATGAAGCTGCACACGGGCTTTGCGCTTTCCTTCAAAAACCTTTTTACCAAAAAGGGGCGCACGATTTTAACGAGCTTTGCCGGGTCGATCGGGATTATCGGCATCGCGCTCATTTACGCGGTCAGCCAGGGAATGACCTCGTATATCGACAGCGTGCAGGAGGACACGCTTTCCTCCTATCCGCTCACCCTGGAGGAACAGAATATCGACCTTTCGAGTCTGATGAAGATCTTTATGGACACGGCGGTCGCCTCCGAGGAGCACGAGCTGGACGCCGTATATGAAAAATCGGTCGCCTACGAGCTTGTTAATTCTTTGAGCAATCTGGAAACGAGCAAGAACGATCTTGCCGCCTTCAAGACCTATCTGGAAACCAGGATTGCCGACACAGACGATCCGGCGCTTTCCGACGCGCTGTCCGGCGTGCAGTACGGCTATCACTACGATTTCACCGTCTATACCGAGTCGCCCGACGGCACGATCACGAAATCCGATCCGACGGAGCTTTTGCAAACGCTCTTCTCGCGGCTCTACGGCAGGCAGGTGGTGGAAACCTCCGACGCCTCCGGAAGCCGCAGCTCGGTCTGGTCGGATCTGATGACGCGCTCGCCCTCCGGCGGGAGCCGCACGCAGGTCTGGCAGGAAATGCTCCCCGGCAGGAACGGGGAACTCATCAGCCCGATCTTGAAAGAGCAATACGAACTGATCGACGGCGGCCGCTGGCCGGAAGCCTATGACGAGGTCGTTTTGGTTTTGGACGAGAACAACGAATTGGGGGATCTGACGCTGTACGCGCTCGGATTGCTCGATCGCGCGGACGTGGAGGAGCTGATCGACGCCGCCGCCGAACAGCGCACGGTGGAAATGAAGACCCGCACCTGGTCGTACGAAGATCTGCGCGGTCTGGAATTCCGCACGATCCTGCCCGCGGACTGCTATTCCTACGACGAGCTTTCGCAGACCTATACCGATCTGCGCGATACCGACGCGGGCATGCGCTATCTCTATTCCAACGGTCTGCAATTAAAGGTGACGGGCATCGTCCGCCCGACGAGCGATACCGTATCGAAAATGCTAAACGGCTCCGTCGCCTATACCTCGGCGCTGACGGAATACCTGATCGAACACTCGCGCACTTCCCCCGCCGTGGAAGCGCAGTTAGAGCAAAGCGACACGGATATTTTCACGGGGCTTAAATTCCACGAGGCGACGGATTCCATGACCGAAGCCGAAAAAGCCGCGGAATTCCGCGCGGAAGCAAAAGAGATGACCGTGATGGAAAAAAGCGCGGCGTTTGTGAAGATCCAGTCCATTATGCCTAAAGAGATGCTCGACAGCACCGTGGAGCAGGCGCTCTCGCAGGAGTCGCGCCAGTCCATGGAAGAAAAGCTTTCGCAGGCGCTGACCGGCGAAATGGGGCTGAGCGAGGATCGGGTGCGGGAGTATATCGCGTCGATGAGCGACGAGGAGCTGGAGGAGTTGTTCACCCAGGCGATCACCCAACAGACGCAGGCGGCGTACGCCGCGCAGGCGATCGCGGAGCTGGGCGGGATGACCCCGCCGCAGCTTGCCGCCGCGCTCGACGCGCAGTTGGATTCTTACACGGACGCTCTGTGCGCCCTCTACTTCGACGAGGTACTCGAATTTTCCGGCTCCACCTACGAGGACAATCTGGAAACGCTCGGGTATTTCGATCTGGATCAGCCCGCAACGATCAATCTGTACGCCTCCTCCTTTGCCGATAAAGACGCAATCGAACAGGCGGTCAAGGACTATAACGCAGAACAGGACGAAACGCACAAGATCTCCTATACCGATTACGTGGGGCTCATCATGAGCTCGGTGACCACGATCATCGACGCGATCACCTACGTGCTGATCGCTTTCGTGGCGATTTCGCTGGTCGTGTCGTCGATCATGATCGGCGTGATCACCCTGATCTCCGTGCAGGAACGCACCAAAGAGATCGGGATTTTGCGTGCGATCGGCGCGTCCAAGCGCAACGTGAGCGCCATGTTCAACGCGGAGACCGTGACGATCGGCTTTTTCTCGGGGCTTTTGGGTGTGGGGCTGACCTATCTCTTGTGCCTGCCGATCAACCTGATCCTGCACACGCTGACCGGCATCCAAACGTTGAGCGCGTATCTGCCGATCCCGACCGCGATCACGCTTGTCGTCATCAGTATGCTGTTAACGCTGATCGCGGGCATCATCCCCTCGCGCAGCGCCGCGAAAAAAGACCCCGTCGTCGCACTCAGGACGGAATAAAGCAGAATAAACCCGCCGCGAACGCGGCGGGTTTTGCTTGACAAAACCGGTTTCTGCGCTACAATAGACTTAAACGAAATTGGCTACGGAGGAATTTGCATGAAACGGCACGCGTTATTCTTGCGGTTTCTGTGTGCGCTCTTGGTTTCGGCGACGCTTCTTTCCTTTTCCGCCTGCGAAAAGAAATGCGAGCACGACTTTGAATGGAAGATCCTGACTCCCGCCGGCGTTCTGACCGAGGGAGAGCAAAAACAAGTTTGTAAAATCTGCTCAGAGGAAGGGGAGACCGAAGTGATCCCGGCTACGAAATCCATCAAGATCCTTGCGATCGGCAACAGCTTTTCCGACGACGCGATGGCATATCTCTGGAATATTGCCAAAAGCGCGGGTGTGGAAACGGTGGTCTTGGGAAACCTGTATATCGGAGGCTGCACGATCAACACGCATTATCAGAACTTATCCGAAGACCTTGCCAAATACGATTTCCGCAAAAATGAAAACGGCGAGTGGCAGACCTTCTCCGCCACGACCTTGCAAGAGGGCTTGAAGAACGAACGGTGGGACGTCATCACCGTGCAGCAGGGCAGCCACGACAGCGGCAAGCCCGAGACCTACGAGCATCTGCGGGAGCTTGTGGACTACGCCGACGAGATGGCGATCAACCCGCACGTGAAATTCTACTGGCACCTGACCTGGGCGTATCAGCAGAACGCGGAGCATTGGGCGTTTCCCGACTATAACAGCGATCAGATGACGATGTATAACCGCATCCTCGACGCCTACCAAAGCGAGGTCAAGCCGATCGAGAAGATCTCGGGCGTGATCCCCTGCGGCACCGCGGTCCAGAACCTGCGCACCTCGCGCCTCGGCGACACGATCACCCGCGACGGCTTCCACATGAGCATGACCTACGGCCGATATACCACGGCGCTGTGCTGGTTCAAAACGCTCATTTGCGACGATCTGGATCTGGTCACCTGGGTCAAGGACGGCGTGGACGATCCCGACCTTGCCAAGGCCGCGGTGAACGCCGCGTATGAGAGCCCCTTTGAAGTGACGAGCCTTGCGTAAACGGTTCCTGAAAAGATAACGAAAAAAGCGCATCCGTTTGGATGCGCTTTTTTACTGCTTGTTTTCAGATGGCGCGGGTCACTTTGCCGCTGCGCAGGCAGGAAGAGCAGACGTGGATCGTCTGATTCGAGCCGCCGACGACGGCTTTGACGCGGCGCACGTTGGGTTTCCAGGCGCGGTTGGAGCGTCTATGAGAGTGGGAGACTTTGCAGCCGAAGCCGACGCCTTTCCCACAGATATCGCATTTTGCCATTTTCTTACACCTCCTGTAGGCGTTTACTCGCGTGACAAAGCGAATTGTAACACAGTTTTCCGGAAAATGCAAGAGGAAATTGAAAAAAATTATATTCCGAGGATCACGATCCGGTCCGCGGTCAGTTCCTCGGGCGAGGTATCCGGCGTGCAGGACAATTCGTAGAGCATTTTTTCACGCTCGCCGCCGCGAAACGTGAGCTTGTGATAGGAAAATCCGTTCTCGCGCAGGGCTCTGACGTAACTGCGCACCGTGCCCGCAAAGGCGCTTTTCGCCTCCCGCGTGCCGGCGGCGGAAAAGGAAACGGTGAATTCGATCTGATAATCGTATCGGTTATGCAGGCGCTCGGGATCGTCGCCCAAGGCTTCCGCGTTCGGATAAACGGCGGCGTCCGTTTGCGGCGTGACCGCGATCTGATAGGCGCCGTCGGAAAAGTTTTCGTGGAGGATCTTCAACAGCTCGCTTTTGCGCAGGGCGGCGGCGCGGGTACAAACAAGCTCCCAATACGCGTCGGGCTGGGCGGAAAAGACCGTGCTTGCGGCGCTTTCCATGTGCTCGCCGTTTTTCAAGGTAAACTCACAAACGTATTCGCGGGCGATCGGATCGAATCGGGTGCGCTCCAAGGTAAAGCGCTCGTTTTCGTAATTTCCGCGATAAAACTTGACCGCGTTCGTTTGCGCAAGCGTTGCGGAAACGGGGTTTCCGTAGGCAACAAGCGAAAGGGCGGCGCAAAGTACGAGAAAGCAAACCGCGATCCCGGGGCGCAGACGGCGCGGGAAAGTCTTGCGCATCGAGCTTGTGAAGAAAAAGGAAAGCGCAAAGAACAGAGAAAGACCGACGACGTACACGGCGATTCTGCCCGCGCCTTCCGCTTCAACGACCGTAAACGCGAACAGGGCAAGCGAAAAAACGATCTGATCGAACGCGTAGCCGCGGTATAAAAAGCCGCTTGCGATCCCCGCGGCGACGGCGTAGGGCAGGCAGGAGAGGATCCCGCGGCCGGGGCTTGACAGATACGCCGCAAAGCACAACAAAACGCCCGCGGCGATCATCCGAAGCGTTTCGGAGCGGTTGGCGGACGTTTGTTTCATAACGGATACCTTTTCAGATTTTTTTGGAGGCTTCCTTTTGTTCGCGGAATACTTCTTCTGAATTTTTATGAAGCTCCCGCTCTTTCAAGGATTCCTCGTCGAAGAGGCGGTTTTTGAGCTGCAGCGGCTTTTGCCGGTTGCCGATCGCGGCATAGACACTGCCGACGATGATCGTGAGATAAAACGAGATCATCCGCCACAAAAAGATCGCGCTGGTGAGCTTGTCGGATGCGACTTTTTCGATCGCCTCGGGGGTATAGCCCGCGTATTGCAGGGTGCCCGGATCATGGCTTAAAGAGTAATTTGCGCCGCGCATCACGTCCTGATAAAACTTGGAGAAGAAACCGTAGGACGAGATCTCCGCGCCGCCGGACGCGCCGGGGGTGGGGATGAAATACGAGACCATCAAAACGAACGCCTGCGCCGCCACGATGGTGATGATGTCCTCCTTATTGTAAACCGCTTTTTCATAGAAGAAAGCGACGTACAGGAAGTAAGGGATCAGGCATTGGCAGACGAACTGCACGAAGGTGATGAAAAACGTGGCGAGATAGACCTTGAACGCGTGTCCGATCCGCGCCACGTTTTCGTGGAATAAGGCAAGCTGGGCGTGGATGCGGTCAAAGCGCTCTTCCGGTTTTTTGACGATATGCAGTTTGGCAAGCAGCCGGATGAAAAACCAAACCACGCGGTTGGTGGCTTTGGGGCTGCGCATGGTCATCACCAAAAAGCCGACGTAGGCGAAATTGAACACGAGCGCCAAGATCAAAAGAAACGCAAAGGAACTGATCTTCGTAAAATACGCAAGCCGCAAGACCACCATCACGAGCGAAAACGCTAAAAGCGCCACCTGATAGATCGTACAGCGCACCACGACGATCGCGCTTGCCGCGCCCGTGGTCATCCCGTTTTTCTGCAGATTGTAGATCTGCATGGGCTGACCGCCCGTGGAAAAGGGGGTGATATTGGAATAGAGCATCCCGATCAGCCCCGCGCTCATGGAATAATTGAATTTCCAGCCCTCGTACACGTGGGTCGAGAGCAGATGATAGGACCAACCCTCGAGTAGCCAGATCGCGATCGCCGCGCACAGGGCGAAAATGATCCAGCGCTTGCGCAGATTCACGATGTTGGCAAGCTCCTGAAAACCGTTTTGCGTGATCATGAAATACAGCATCACGGCAAAGCAGGCGGTGATGATAAAATAACTAAACAGGTTCTTCTTCCAGTTTTGTTTCATACCAGTCGGTCTCCGTCAGATATGAGAGCGGATGAGCTCGGTCAGAGCCGCGCGCAGGTCTTCCGGCGTGGAATTGTTCAAGAGCATATAGTCTGCAAAGGCGATCGGGCCGCCTTTTTCCGAGTTTTCGATCTCCGCGTAGTCGCGGCTTTGCGCTTCCGCTTCGGTCAGCGGCCGCACGGGGCGGATCGCAAGGCGCGCGTAGCGCTTGGCGCGGTCGCAGAGGACCGCGATCACAACAAGATTCGGGAAGCGTTCCTTCAAGACCTTGTATTCCGACCAGGAATACAGACCGTCGATCACGACGTCAGAGGTTTTCAGCGCCTCTTCGATCTTGTCGAGCAGTTTGATCGCAAAGGCGGCTTTGCCGAATTTTGCACGCAATTCTTCGCGCACGAGGCGCTCGTTTTGCTCGTTGCGCGCCAAGTTTCGGCGTTCCAGTTCGTCCATCGTGACCTGGCCGAAATAGACGCGCGCGTAGCCCAGAGCCTCGAACTGCTCGGTCACGACGCTCTTTCCGGAGCCGCACATCCCGACGATCGCGACGATTTTCCGTTCCATAGTGAAGTCCCCTTAACCTGCCGCTCCCGCTTCTTTTGCGCGGTAAAGCGGACGGTGATGATCCCGGGCGATCCCGGGTCTTATCATTCTTTGTAAAAAACGATCTTCCGATATTATATCAAACCGGGGTTTTTCTGTCAAGAAAGCTCCGCGTCGCCCGCTTCCCAGAACGCGCGGATCTGCCGTTCCAATTCCTCCGGAGAAGCGACGAGAGCGGGCTTTTGCCAGTCCTGCGGCAAGAGCTCCCGATACGCGGGCGTTTCGTAGCGGCCGTCGCAAAGCACCAAAAAGCCGCGGTCGGTCGGCGTGCGGATCACGCGGCCCGCCGATTGCAGGACCCGGTTGAAGCCCGGATAGATATAGCCGAGCGCGGTGCCGTTTTCCTCGCGGTCGTCGAAGCGGCGCTTGACCGCCTCCGCTTCCTCCGAGGGCGGCGGCATCCCCACGCCGAAGATGAGCTCGCCGAGCAGTTTTTCCCCCGCGAGATCCACGCCCTCCGAAAAAAGCCCGCCCAATACGGCAAAGCCCAAAAGCCGCTCGCGGCGCTTCAAGGAAAACGCGGCGAGGTATTCGGCGCGGGCCCGCTCGGACATCTGCGGGGTCTGACAGAGGATCAGATCCAAAGGCGCAAGACGGCGATAGGCTTCCACCACGCGATCCAAATACGCAAACGAGGGGAAAAAGACCATGTAGTTTCCGACCTTCGGGCGCGTGGCGCGCAAAATGAGCTGCGCCGCCAGCGGCACGGTCTGCTCGCGCTGTTCGTAATACGTGGAGATCGAGGCGGAAAGAACCTTGAAATGCTCGGGGTCAAACGGAGAGGGCAGGTCTAAAAACTCTTCCTCGCTGCCGCCGAGCATCCCGATATAGTATTCCTTCGGTGACAGCGTTGCCGAGAAAAAGACGCACATTCCGAAATCCCGCGTGATCGAGCGCACGCGATCCCCCGGATCGACGAGCAAGATCTTCGCGCCGCCGTCCGGATAGGAGCAAACGGCGTAATGCGAATCCAGTTCCGAAAAGGCGTCCAAAAACGCGCTGACTTCGTAATAGACCGTGCGGGAGATGCGGATCCGTTCGGCAAGTTCGCGCAAGGCGGAGCGCTCGCTCATCAGCGGCAACAGAGCCGCCAAAAGCTCCTCCGCGCATTCCGCGAGCTCCTGCGGCGGGGTAAAGGAGATCGGGTCCGGGGTCTCGCTTGCGGCGGCGCGGCGGGCTTGAAAGGTCTTTTCCAGGCGCTTGAGCGCCTCGTTTAAGGCGGCGCAGCCGGAAAACGCGCGGGTGTATAAGGGCGCCACCGTGTCGGGCGAAAGCTTTGCGGAAAAACTCTCCCGGATGCGGTCCACGAGGTTGTGCGCCTCGTCGCAGAGGATCGCGTAGGGCTCTTTTGTATGCGCAAAGCGTTTTAACGACGCCGCGGGATCGAACACGTAATTATAATCGCAGAGGATCAGATCGCAGTACATACTCGCGCAAAGCGACAATTCAAAGGGGCAGAGCCGAAAGTTTTGCGCGACCTGTCTGATCGTGTCCGGCTCGAGATGGCCGGGGACGGAAAAGAGCTCCTGTAAGGCGGAAAGCAGGTTTTCCCGGCGCAGTTCGCCGTCCGGACAATCGGTATGCTCACAGCGTTTGCCGTGCGGGCAGATCTTTTCCTTGGCGGTCAGCGTGACGCTGTGCAAAAAAGGCGTTTTGCCCTGCAGGCGCAGGAAGGCTTCGGCGATCTGCGGTTGCAGGCTCTGGCGCGGGGTCAGATAAAAGATCTTGGAAAGGTGCCCTTTTTTCAAGGCTTTGAGCGCGGGGTACAGGACCGAAAAGGTCTTGCCGATGCCGGTGGGCGCGTGCGCGAACAGGTTTCTGCGGTCGCGCATGGCGGCGTAGGTCTCCTGCATGAGTTTTTTCTGCCCCGAACGCAGGGAATGAAAGGGAAACGACAATCCGTCCAGAGAATCGGCGCGCAAGGCGATCGCTTCCGCGGAGAGATGCAAAACGGAAAAAAAGACGCCGATCGCGCCGTTTAACGCGTGCCGGGCGTCTTCCAAACCGATTCTTTGGATCTTTGTCTCGCTTAATTGCAGTCCGATCTCGGGAAAGCCCTGGGACACGCAGAACACGTAGGCGACCGCCGCCGCGTAATCGCGCCGCGTTTCGCGGTCGGAGAAGCGCGGGATCTCGACGACGCACAGCCCGTCCTCTTCGTGATGCTCCAAAACCGGGACCTCGAGCGTGACGAAAACGCCCTCGTGCTCCACCGAGGCGCAAAACACGGGAAGATCCGGGCGAAACGGCGAAAAAACGAGTTCGTTGCAGCTGATTTTCAGCGCAGGCTTTCGATTTTGGTCCAGAGATCGTATCAAGGCGCAACCCTTTTTTTACGGTGTTTTCAAACGGATGATTTCAGACAAGAGAAGATCAGACCCTTGAGTTCTTCCTTGCCGCGGCCGCTTTTGGCGGAAAAGAGGATCACGGGGATCCGTTCTTCCAGATTTGCTTTTTCGCGGATCTCGCTTGCCGCGCGTTCGGCGGCGCTTGCGGACAGCTTATCGCATTTGGTGGCGACGACGGCAAAGGGAATGCCGGTCTTATGCAAAAAATCGAGCATGGTCAGATCGTCGTTCGTGGCGCCGACTTTCGCGTCGATCAGCTGCAGTACGAGCTTCAAGCGGTCGTTTTGCTGAAAATACGCGTCCGCCACGGAGGAAAAGGCGCTTTTGCGCTCTTTATTCTGCACGTAGCCGTAGCCGGGCAGGTCCACGAGATAAAAGCGGCTTTCGCATTCGTAAAAATTCACGGTCACGGTCTTGCCCGGTACCGACGAGGTGCGGGCAAGGCTCTTGACCCCGATCAGCCGGTTGATGAGCGAGCTTTTGCCGACGTTGCTGCGGCCGGAAAGCGCGATCTGCGGCTTTGCGTCCTTCGGGAACTGATCCGGCCGCCCCGCGACCATCTTCAAGACCGTGTCGTTTGCGTGCATGGTTCAGACCCCGATGCGCGCATCCGTCGCGCTCCCGGAGGGGCTTTTCTGCGCAAACGCGGCGATCGCGGGATCGGCGGGATCGCAGATTTCCGCCGCGTCGCGGGTCAGAAGCGCCGCGGAAAGCACCTCGGAGATCTCGCTTACCGGCAGGATCGTGAGCCGTTCGCGGACGGCTTCGTCGATCTCGTCGATATCCGCTTCGTTGCCTTTGGGGATCAGCACGGTATGGATCCCCGCGGCGGCGGCGGCGCTCGTCTTCTCCCGCAGTCCGCCGATCGGCAGTACCTTGCCGCGCAGGGTGATCTCGCCCGTCATGGCAAGGTCGGTGCGGCAGGGACGGCGGGAAAGCTCGCTCACGAGCGCCGTGACCAGCGTGACGCCGGCGCTCGGTCCGTCCTTCGGGACCGCGCCCTCGGGCACGTGGATATGGATATCGCGGTTCTTATAAAACTCCGGATCTAAAATTCGAAACGCGTCCGTATGCGCGCGAATGAGCGAGATCGCCGCCTTGGCGGATTCCTTCATCACGTCGCCGAGCGAGCCCGTGAGCTCCAGCTTTCCGGTGCCGGGGAAGGACAAGACCTCCACCTTCAACAGTTCGCCGCCCGCGCTCGTCCAGGCAAGCCCGTTGACGACGCCGTACACGCCCTCGGGATCGATCTCTTCGCGCAAATACTTCTTTTTGCCGAGCAGATCCTGAAGATCCTCCGGCTTGACAAGCGTGCTCCGCCGACCCTCCTGCGCGACGACGCGCGCCGTTTTGCGGCAGATCTTGGCAATACAGCGTTCCAGATTGCGCACGCCCATCTCGCGGGTGTAAAACTCGATGATGTCCAAGATCGCACTGTCGGAAAAGCGCAGATTCTGCGCTTTCATCCCGTGGCGCGAACGCTGCTTCGGGATCAGGTGGTGTTTGGCGATATCCAGTTTCTCGCCCTGCGTGTAGCCCTTGAGTTCAATGACCTCCATGCGGTCGAGCAGGGCGCGGGGCACGGTGTCGAGCGTGTTCGCCGTGGCGATGAAGATACAGCCGGACAGATCCACGGGCAATTCGATGAAGTGATCGCGAAACGCGTGGTTCTGCTCCGGATCCAAAACCTCCAACAGCGCGCTGGAGGGGTCGCCGTGCGCGTCGCTCGTGAGCTTGTCGATTTCATCCATCACGACGAGCGGATTCATACTGCCCGCGGTCTTGAGCGCGTTGATGAATCTGCCCGGCATGGAGCCGATGTAGGTTTTGCGGTGACCGCGGATATCCGCTTCGTCCCGGATACCGCCGAGCGAGAGGCGCACGTATTTGCGCCCGAGCGCCTTGGCGATCGAGGCGCCGATGCTCGTTTTGCCCACGCCGGGCGGGCCGACGAGGCATAAGATCTGCCCTTTCAAGTCGGGCGCGAGCCGCTTGACGGACAGGTATTCCAAAATGCGGTCTTTGACCTCGTACAAACCGTCGTGATCGCGGTCGAGGATCGCTTTTGCCCGCGCAAGATCCAGCTTATCCTTGGTCGTTTTGCCGAAAGGGATCTCGAGGCAGGTGTCCACGTAATTGTGGATCACGCTGCCCTCGGCGCTCCCGAAGGGCATATTTTTCAGCTTCATCGCCTCGCGCGTGAGCCGCTCGGCAAATTCTTTCGGCAGCGCCGCCTTGCGGATGCGTTCCAACAGCTCTTCGGATTCGCCAAATTCGCCGGTATCGCCCAACTCGTCCTGGATCACCTTCATTTGCTCGCGCAAAAAATAATCGCGCTGGTTCTGATCCATGCGGGCGTGGACTTTTTCCGCGATGCTTTCTTCGAGTTTCAGGACGTTACATTCTTTTTCCAAAATCAGAGATAATAATTCCAGGCGGCGGAAGGGATCGAATTCGTCTAAAATCGCCTGTTTGTCCTGATATTTATACAAGACGTTCGCCGCGATGAAATCGGCAAGCTCCGCGGGCGAGCGGATCGACTGCACCGCGAGCACGACGTCCGGCGAGATCTTGGGCAAAAACTTGACGTATTCGTGGAAATTCTCCGCGACCGTGCGCATGAGCGCCTCGGCGCGCAGACTCGATTCCTCCACGAGGATCTCTTTTTTCATCACCTGCGCAAAAAGCGCGCCGGAGGGACTGCGGCGGCGGATCGCCACGATCTCCGCGCGGGACAGACCCTCCACGATCAGCCGGTACTGCTTGTCCGGCGTGCGCAGGGATTGTTTGATGCGCGCGATACAGCCGATCGCGTACAGATCGCTTTGCGCGGGCAATTCGACCTCCGGATTGCGCTGGGTCACGATGAAGATCTGTTTATCGCCGTTCACGGCTTCGTGCAGCGCCGCGATCGATTCTTTTCTCTGGACCTCGAAGCTTGCCGGAACGCCGGGGAAGATCACGATCCCGCGGGCGGCGATCGTCGGCAAAAACTCCTGGGAAACGGTCTCGATGGTTTTCGGCATGGAAATCCTTTCCGATTCAAAAAAATCAAGCGGGTTTTATGATTGCGTATTATACCATAGAAAACGCACTTTTTCAAGCGTTCCGGCACGGCTTCCAAAAATTCCCGCTGTTAAAAAACGCGCCGCGGCGGCACAATAGCCTCGGGTTCCGAAAACGGACCCGCGCAGGAATGCGCAAATCAGATGTTCAAGGAGAAACGACATGTCCAGCAAATCTCTGGTTCCGGACGCGAAAGACGCTCTCAATCGCTTCAAGATGGAAGCGGCGAGCGAAGTCGGCGTGAGTTTGAAGCAGGGTTACAACGGTGACCTGACTTCCAAGCAGGCCGGTTCGATCGGCGGTCAGATGGTCAAAAAGATGATCGAACACGCCGAGAACTCTTTGCGCAGCGGTCGATAAACTCGATCAGAAACACCGGATCGGGCGATACGGCGACGCCGTATCGCCCCTCTACATTTCTTGTCTCCGGAGGGCTTATGGAACCAACCGTGCTCAAAGAACGCCTGATTTCCCGTTATGAGATCTTAAACGACGGATCCTTGGGGCGGTTTTCCAAAGCGCTTTTGTCGCGCGCCTGCCGCAGGCTGTCCGGGGCCTGTCGGAAGCTCTATCTGAAACACCGCGCGGGCCAAGCGCTCAGCGAGGGCGAATTGTGGCTCTGCGACAACGCGTTTCTGATCGAGGACGTTTGTCAGGGGGCGCGATCCTGCGCGCGGAAAACGCCCGCGGGCGCCGTGCGCTATTGCTATCTTGTGCTGCAAGATTGCGGCGATCGCCGCTGGGACGAAAAGGATCTGGAAGCGCTTTTTTCCGTCCTTGCGGATCGCGGCGCGCAAGACGAGGTGTTCGAATATCTGCAAAACGCGCTGGTCTGTGCGCTTCTGCTCCTTTTGGCGGAGGCGGCGTGCGATCCGAAACGCCTGATCTGCGCGCCGGCGTTTATCTGCAATCTGCGCTTTTTTGCGGAAGCGGACGTGTCGCGGCTGATCGAATCCTTTTCGCCGCTTTCGGTGATCCTGCGCGCCGATCCGACGGGCGCTTACCCGAACATGCCCGCGGAGGACTGCGCCGGATTGCGTAAAGAGATCCGCCGCGCCGCAAAAAAGGCGCGCCTGCGCCCCGAAAAATACGCAAAGGATCTGATCGCGCGCGCAAAAGAGTCGGGCGCGTTTTTGGGAACGCTGATCCCGAAATCCAAAGCGGCGGGCAGGTGGTATCTTGCGTTTCTTTTCACGCTGTATCTCGGTTTTTCCGCCGCGTTTGCCGCCGCCGTTTTTCCGCTTGCGGGGGGAGGGCTTGAAAAGGCGCTCGTGCTCGCGCTGATCCCGTGCTGTACGTTCGAGGTCGCGTTCAAGATCGCGGACTTTGCGGCGGCGCATCTGACGCGGCCGAAAAGGCTGTATCGCCTGAATTGGGATCAGGTGCCGGAAACGTCGAAAACGCTTTCGGTCTATACGGCGCTATTACAATCGCAAAGCGATCTTGCAGTCTTAAAAGAACGCGTCAAGGAAGCGTTTTCCGCGACCTGTTTAAGCGGCGACAGAGAGCCGGAACTGTTGTTCGGGCTGCTTTTGGATCTGCCGGAAGCCAAAAGCGAGAATCTGCCGCGGGACCGGGAGCTGGAAGAGGGTCTGCGACGCGTGATCGAGGAGTTGAACGCGCTCTCCGACGGCCGGTTTTTCGGCTTTTTGCGGCGCCGCACGCTGTGCGGAAACGCGTATTGCGGGCACGAGCGCAAGCGCGGCGCTCTTTTGGATCTTTGCCGGTATCTGCGCGGCAAAAGCGAGGCCTTCACCGTGTTCGGGGATCCGGACCGATTGCAGAACGTGCGCTTTTTGATGACGCTCGACGCGGACACGCGCCTCGGGCTTTTGCAGCTTCAGGAATTGATCGGGATCTTGTCGCATCCCGCGTATCGCCCCGTGATCGACCGTACCCCGGACGGCAGACCGTACGTGCGTTCGGGGCACGCGATCCTGCAGCCCTTGATGGCGCCCGCGCTGGAGGCGGCGTACCGGACGCCGTTTTGCGTGCTGCAGTCCGGCGCGGGCGGTATCAGCGCCTACGAAAGCGCCGCGTTTGACCGCTGTCAGACGCTGTTTTCCCGCGGGGTCTATTGCGGCAAGGGGCTCTTTGAGATCGACGCGTATCTTACGGTCTTATCCGACGCGTTTCCGGATCAGACGGTTTTGAGCCACGATCTGTTGGAGGGCGCGCGCCTGAATTGCGCCGCGGTCACGGATCAGACGCTGCTCGACGAATTGCCGAAAACGCCGCTGTCCTACGGGGCGCGCGCCCACCGCTGGACGCGCGGCGACGTGCAGGCGCTGCTCTTTGCGTTTTGGCGCTCGCCGGACGCGAACGGATCCTGGGGCAGAAACCCGATGCCGCGCTTCTATCGGGCGCTGAGCTTCGATAACCTGCGCCGCGCGCTGCTGCCCGCGGTCCAGGCGTTTCTCTTGCTTTTGTCGCCGTTTCTGCCGCGCGCGCTCGCGCAGATCGCGATCTTTGCGTCCCTGATCCCGTATCTTACGCCTTTGGTGTTGGACACGGCGAGCTTTTTGATTTTCGGTCGGGCGGACACGCTCTTTCGCAAGTTCTTTTCCCGTGCGACGCCCGGAGTCTGGAACCGGCTGTTTTGGTTTCTTTATGCGCTTTGCGCGCTGTTCTGGGACGCGTGGCGCAACCTGGACGCGGTCGTGCGCGCGCTCTGGCGGATGCTCGTATCGCATCAAAAGCGCCTGGAATGGAACACGGCGTCCGCCGCGGATCGCATGGAAGCGGGCATATTAAAAACCCTTGCGGAGCTTTGGCCCTCGGTAATATTCGGCACGTTTTTACTGCTCGTTTCCGATTCCGGTCCCGTGCGCTTGTTTGGCGTTCTGTCGATGATATTCCCAATCGTCGCCTACGCTTTGTCGCGCCCGTTTCCGAAACGCGGGGAAGGGAAAACCGACCAGGCGCTTTTGAAAGATTACGCGCGCGACGCTTCGCGCTATTTTCTGGAACAGGTCACGTCGTTTACGCATTTTTTGCCGCCGGATCATCTGACGGTCCATCCCGCGCGCAGGCTTGCCAACCGCACCTCCCCCACGAATATCGGGCTGTATCTCGCCTCGCTCTGCGCCATGCGCGATTTCGGTTTTCTGGACTTTCAAGAGCTGTGCGCGCGCTTAGAGGACGCGTTTTCCTCGATCGAGCGCATGAAGACCCACAAGGGGCTTTTGTATAACTGGTACGATCTGGAGACCCTGGAGCCGATCGGGGATTACGTGTCGTTCGTGGATTGCGGCAACTATCTTGCCCTGCTTGCGGCGGTGATCGGCGCCCTGGAGGAGGAAGAGGACCTGCCGCGCGTGCGCGCGCTGAAGCTGCGCGCGAAAGCCTTATTGGAGCGCGTGAGCCTGAAACCCTTGTATCAGCCGCGCCGGAATCTCTTTTGCGTGGGACTGCACGCGAATACCGGCCGGATGGACGACTCCTATTACGATTTTTATATGAGCGAGGCGCGGATGAGCTCGTATTTCGCTCTCACGCGCTCCGACGCGCCGAAAGCGCATTGGGCCGCGCTCAAACGCCCGCTCATCACCCGCGGCGGCTATCTCGGGCAAGCCTCGTTTTCCGGCACGGGCTTTGAATACTTTATGCCGCTTCTGCTCCTGCCCCTGCCGCACGGCTCCTTTGACGAGGAAGCTCTGTATTTTGCCGCGGAAGCGCAGAAACGGGCGTTCAGTCCCACCCCGCTCGGCCCGGTCTTCGGGATCAGCGAGAGCGCCTATTACGCCTTTGATCCGGACGGCGACTATCCGTACCGCGCCCACGGCGTGCGCGCTTTGAGCTTGCGGACGGATCTTCCGCGCGAACGGGTCGTCAGCCCCTACACCTCGTTTTTGATGCTTCCCGTGATCCCGAGGAGCGCGACGGAAAACTTAAAACGCTTAAAAGCCCTCGGCGCCTACGGAACGTACGGGTTTTACGAGGCGGGGCAGTTTTCTCCCAAGGAACAAGAGATCGTGCAAAGCTATTTCGCGCACCATATCGGGATGTCGATCGTCGCCTGCGCGAACGCCTGCTTTGACGGGATCTTTCGCCGCCGCTTTCTTCGCTACGGCGCAAACGCCGCGGGACGAACGCTTTTGGAAGAAAAGATCCCGACGGACGCGAGCGTTTTGCGCGCGTCCGCCGGACGCGGACGCGGCTATCCCGTGTTGAGCGCGCCCGTGCGGCCGCAGTCGCGCACGGCGTTCGATCCGCTTGACGCCTGCGCTTTCGTCGTGCCCGGCAAGGACGCGGCGCTCTTTGCCGACGGCTCCGGCAGGATCCGCGTGCTCTGCCGCCGCGCGAAAGCGCGCGTGTTCGCCTTTTGCGCCGACGGCGGACCCGTTTTGCGCGCGTTTGCGGACGGGGTGTTGTATTCGTCGCTTGCGTTTGAAAACCCCGCCGGAGCGCAGGTCTTCTGGCGCAGGGAAAGCACGGGCGTGTGCTGCGAGATCGCGCACGGCACAAGGCGCGTGTTCTTCCGTTTTGCTTTGGACGCGGAGGTGTCCTCTTTGTGCGCAAGCGTGCGCGTAGCGGGCGCCTGCCGCAGTCTGAAATGCGCGCTCTCGTTTCATGCCCAGCTTACGGGCGACGAAGAGTACGCGGCGCATCCCGCGTTTTCCGCTCTGCGGCTGGAGGCGAACCGGTCCGGGGACGGGCTTTCGATCGTCTGCCGGTCGCGGGGAAAAGGCGCCTTCGATCCGGTTCCTTGCGCGCTCTTTCTCTCGGAGCGGGACGGGGAAATTTGTTTCGGCGCCGACCTGATGCGCCGCGGCGGGGAAATCGCCCTGATCACGCAGAATCACCCGCGTCAGAGCACGACCGAATGCGGCGCGCTTGCCACGGGCAGGGTCTGCGATATCCGCACGCTTTCCTGCCACGAGCAGAAAACGCAGTATGAAACGCGCTTCGATTTAGGCTTTTCCGAGGAGCCGAAGCTTGCGCTGATCGGGGTGCGGAAACTACAAGAGCGCACCCCCGCGCTGCAGCGCAGAGAAAAAAAGCGCGCCGCGGAGCTGTTTGCCCACGCGGTAAGCGTCGCGCAGGCGCCGTCGATCGACTCCGTTTTCTGCCGCCGGATCACCTTTGCCGTGCTTTCCGCCGGACGGGCGCGAAAAGTGCGCGCCTGCCGCCCGATCGCGCGTGAAAACCTCTATCGGCTGGGGCTTTCCGGCGATCTTGCGATCGTGCTGTGCCGCGTGGACGAGGAAAATCTCGTTCCGCGCTTATATCGCGCGCTGTGCAGTCTGCACCGCTATCACGCCTTGTGCGGCTTTTCCTATGATCTGGTGTTTTACTGCGGGCAGGGCGGCTATTTCAAACGCGCGCAGAACGCCGTTTCCGACGCGGTGCGCCATTCCGGCTCGGAGTATCTATACCGCGTGCGCGGCGGCGTGCATCTGATCGAAAAAACGCAAGAGGACGATCCGATCCTTTTGGAAAACGCCGCCTGCATCTGCGTGGATCGCGAAGAGATCCCGGCGGCGGCATATCCGTGGGAAGCGATCGAAACGGATCTTTGCCGCCCGCTTGAAGCGGCGGAGCCGATCCCCACCGAGGCGGTCGGGGAGGACGGCACGTACTTTCTCCAAGAGGGCTTTTTGCTCGATAAGACCGTTTACGATCCCGCGGCGGTGCACACGCACCTTCTGGCAAGCCCCTCGTTCGGGGTCTTGGTGACGCATCGCTCTTTGGGCTTTTCGTTCGGCTTCAATTCGCGCCTTGCGCGTTTGAGCGCCTGGAACAACGACGCGTACTTGCGCGCCTTCGGGGAGCGCGCGATCTTAACCGACGCCGCGGGCAAAAACTACGATCTTGCCGCGGTCAGCGCAAGGGTGCGTTTTTTGCCTTATGCCGCGATCTATTCCGGCAAGGCGGGGGACTGCGCGTTTCACCTTTGCGTTGTCAGCCATCCGACTTTGCAGTTTCGCGCGATACGCGTGTATCTGAAGGGAAGCGGAAACGTTCGGTTTTCGTATCGCGTCGAGCCGGTTTTGGGCGAGGACAACGGGTTTTGCGGCGCCTTTTGCGTGGAAAAGATCGAGCGCGGGATCCGGATTAGACGCGCGATCACCCAGACGATCGGCGCCAAAAGCGCGTATCTGACCTGTTCCGGAGAGGTCGATGCGCACGCGCTTCCGGACGCCTTCGGGATCGAAACGCAGATCGATCCGGAACAGGGGCGCGCGTTCACGGTCTTTTTCGGTTTATCGGGAAGCGAGAAGCACGAGGCCTTCGCGCGGGCGTATCAGGACGAAAAAACGTTTGAAGAGCTGCTCGCTTTTACCAAACGGCGGGTCCAGTCCCGGCTTCCCAAGCCCAAAGAGATCCCGGAGCCGACGGACAAAACAGAGCTGTGCATCAGCCGTTTTTGCCGGTTCTGGCTTCCGTATCAGGCGCTGACCTCGCGGCTTTTCGCGCGGCTCGGCTTCTATCAGCCGGGCGGGGCGATCGGGTTCCGCGATCAATTGCAGGACGCGCTGATCTACCTTGCCTTTGCGCCGGAAAAATGCCTTTCGCAGATCCTGATCCACGCGTCGCACCAGTTTTTGGAGGGCGACGTGCAGCATTGGTGGCATCCCGTGGGAAGATCGGATCGCAAAGCCGCGCTCGGCGTGCGCACGCACGTGTCCGACGACTATCTGTGGCTGATCTACGATACCTGCGCCTACCTTGCCAAAACGAGGGATCATCACGCGCTGTTTTGGGAAGCGCCGTATCTTACGGACGAAGTCTTGCCGGAAAACCGGCGCGACCGCTACGCGTTTTCGCCGTTTACCACCGAGCGCGAGCCTTTGTATCGGCATCTTTGCCGCGCCGCCGATCTGTTTTTGGAACGCGGCGTTTGCCCATCCTGCGGTCTTGCGCCGATCCTTGCCGGCGACTGGAACGACGGGATGAACGACCTGCCGGCAGGGACCGGCAGCGTCTGGCTCAGCCAGTTCGGGGCGATCGTACTGCGCAGGCTCTCCGAAGTTTTATTGGAGCGCGAGCTGGAAACTAAACGCGCGCACCGGTATCTGGACTTTGCTCTGCGCCTGGAGGAGGCTGCGCAGAAGCAGTTTTCCAACGGCTGTTTTGCCCGCGCGGTTTTGCCCGACGGCAAACCGCTCGGCGCGGATCCTTTTTCCGAAAAGCCCTGCTCGATCGACGTGCTGACGCAGGCGTTTTCCGCGTTTTCATATCTGGAAAAGCCCGGTGCGGAGCGCACGCAGACGGAATTCAAAAAAGTGCTGTGCGCGCTGGAAAGTGCTTTTCGCGTGCTGTTTGACCGTGAAAACGGAGTGTTCAAGCTCTTCTCGCCGCCCTTTTCGCGCACGGATCCGCCGATCGGCTATCTGTGCGGCTACGCGCCCGGCGTGCGGGAAAACGGCGGTCAGTATTCCCACGCGGCGATCTGGTACGCTTACGCCTGCCGCGAGATCGCGCCTCTGACGGAGGATCAAAAGCTCTGGGAGGATCGCGCCAAAAGCGTGATCCGCGCGCTGATCCCCGCCTCCGCCGCCTGCGATCCGGGCAAGCGCGCGCGATACGAATTGGAGCCCTACGTGCTCTGCGGCGACGTGTGGAGTGCGCACGCCGGCGCCGGCAGGGGCGGCTGGAACTGGTACACGGGCGCCGCCGCCTGGCTTTGGCGCTATCTGTTCACGTCCGATAACGTGTGAGCGTTTGCCTTGCCTTTTGACGGCTGCGGTGCTATAATCGTATCGGTCGAAAGGAGGCGCAAAAAAGCTTTATGAAGATCTGCGGACTGCAAAAACTGACTTTGCTCGATTTTCCCTCCAAGGTCGCCTGCACGGTGTTTTTGGGCGGCTGCAATTTCCGCTGTCCGTTTTGCTATAACGCGCCCTTGGTGTTTTTGGAACGTGACGAGATCACTGAGTGGCCGGAGGAAAAATTCTTCCGCTTCCTTGATACCCGCAAGGGCACGCTCGACGGGGTCTGCATCACCGGCGGCGAGCCGCTGATGAGCGATCTTCGCGATTTCGCGCGGAAGATCAAAGAGCGCGGCTTTCTTTTAAAACTCGATACCAACGGCTCCTTTCCCGAACGCCTGAAAGACTTAATCGATCAAAAATTAGTCGATTACGTGGCGATGGACGTGAAAAACACGCTTGAAAAATACCCGGAAACGATCGGCAGAGCGGATTTCGATCCGAGCCCCGTCGCCCGGTCGATCGCGCTTTTAAAAGAGGGCAGGGTGGATTATGAATTCCGCACGACCGTTTCGCGCGAACTGCACAAGCCGGAGGATTTAATGGAGCTTGCGCGCTATCTGCGCGGCGCAAAACGCTATTTTCTGCAAAGCTATTCCGACGCGGGCGAGCAGATCGGAGATGAGGCTTTGAGCGCCTATTCCAAAGAGGAGCTGGAAAGGATGCTTAAAAAAATAAAGGAAGAAATTCCGGAAGCGGAGCTGCGGGGCGTATAAAAAGCACAATATCTTGTGCCGGAATTTGTGTAAAAAGTAGAATTCGTCAATATCTTGTGTTTTGGGTGTTGACGAGTTCTCTTTTTTATGGTAACATATTGCGCGGACACCTCTGCACAGAAAAAACACGAACCGAACCGGAAAGGAAACCGCTATGTACCAAGTGATCAAAAGAGACGGCAAGACCGTAGAATTCGATCTTTCCAAGATCGCAAACGCGATCCAGAAAGCGTTCGACGCACAGGAAGTCGAATACAACCGCGACATCATCGATATGCTCGCCCTGAAAGTCACCGCGAACTACGCCCCCAAGGTCAAGGACGGCGTGATCAGCGTGGAGGACATCCAGGACAGCGTGGAAGCCGTTCTGATCGGCGCGGATTATCCCGAGGTCGCCAAGTGCTACATCTTGTACCGCAAACAGCGCGAGAAGATCCGCAATATGAAATCCACCATCCTGGACTACAAGGAACTGGTGGACAGCTACGTGAAACTGACCGACTGGCGCGTGAAGGAAAACTCCACCGTGACCTATTCCGTCGGCGGTCTGATTCTTTCCAACTCCGGCGCGATCACCGCGAACTACTGGCTCAGCGAGATCTATGACGAGGAGATCGCCGAAGCCCACCGAAACGCGGATATCCACATCCACGATCTTTCCATGCTCACGGGCTATTGCGCCGGCTGGTCTTTGGGTCAGCTGATCCGCGAGGGCTTGGGCGGCGTTCCCGGCAAGATCACGAGCGCTCCGGCAAAGCACCTCGTTTCGCTGTGCAACCAGATGGTCAACTTCCTCGGCATCATGCAGAACGAGTGGGCGGGCGCGCAGGCGTTTTCTTCCTTCGACACCTATCTTGCCCCCTTCGTGAAAGTGGACAACCTGTCCTACTACGACGTGAAGAACTGCATCCAGTCCTTCATCTACGGCGTGAACACCCCCAGCCGCTGGGGCACGCAGGCGCCCTTTTCCAACATCACGCTGGACTGGACCTGCCCGCCGGACCTTGCCGAACTGCCCGCGATCGTCGGCGGCAAGGAAATGAACTTCAAGTATAAAGACTGCAAAAAAGAAATGGATATGATCAACCGCGCCTTCATCGAAACGATGATCGAGGGCGACGCCAACGGCCGCGGTTTCCAGTATCCGATCCCGACCTATTCCATCACCCGCGATTTCGATTTCTCCGACACGGAGAACAACCGCCTCTTGTTTGAGATGACCTCCAAGTACGGCACGCCGTATTTCTCCAACTATATCAACAGCGATATGGAGCCGAGCGACGTGCGCAGTATGTGCTGTCGTCTGCGTCTGGATCTGCGGGAATTGCGCAAGAAATCCGGCGGCTTCTTCGGAAGCGGCGAAAGCACCGGCTCGGTCGGCGTGGTCACCCTCAATATGCCGCGGTTGGCGTATCTGTCCTCGAGCGAGGAAGAGTTCTATAAGAAGCTCGACCGTCTGATGGATCTGTCCGCGCGCAGCCTGAAGGTCAAGCGCACCATCATCACCCGCCTGCTCGACGAGGGTCTGTACCCCTATACGAAGCGTTATCTCGGCACCTTCGACAACCACTTCTCCACGATCGGGCTCGTCGGCATGAACGAAGCCTGCCTCAACGCCAGCTGGATCGGCGAGGATCTGACCCACGAAAAGGCGCAGGAATTCACCAAAAACGTGCTCAACCACATGCGCGAAAGACTGTCCGACTATCAGGAACAGTACGGCGACCTCTACAATCTGGAAGCGACGCCGGCGGAATCCACCGCGTACCGTCTTGCCAAGCACGACGTGAAACGCTATCCCGACATCATCACCGCCTGCGAAAAGGGCGGCACGCCGTATTACACCAACTCCTCGCACCTGCCCGTGAGCTTCACCGACGATATCTTCTCCGCTCTGGACATCCAGGACGAATTGCAGACCCTCTACACCTCCGGGACCGTGTTCCACTCCTTCCTGGGCGAGCGTCTGCCCGACTGGAAGGCGGCGGCGAATCTGGTGCAGAAGATCGCGCAGAACTACAAACTGCCGTACTACACCCTGTCCCCGACCTATTCGATCTGCAAGAATCACGGCTATCTCCGCGGCGAGCAGTACGTTTGCCCCGACTGCGGGGAAAAGACCGAGGTTTACAGCCGCATCACCGGGTACTATCGCCCCGTGCAGAACTGGAACGACGGCAAGGCCCAGGAATTCAAGGAACGCAAACTGTACGATATCGAGCATTCCGTTTTGGGCGGCAAACACGGCAACGCCTGCGCCATGAAAAAAGGCGTGGACGCGCCCGTGGACGCAACGGACAAGAAGCTTTTGCTCTTCACCACGAAGACCTGTCCGAACTGCCGCATGGCCAAGACCTTCCTCGATAAATCCAAGCTCTCCTACGAGGTGATCGACGCCGAGGAAAGCGCGGATACCACGCACCTCTACGGCGTGAAGCAGGCGCCCACGCTCGTGGTCGTGGACGGCGACGACGTGTTCCGTTACGCCAACGCCTCCGAGATCAAGAAGTTCGCGGAGCACGCGGCCAGCTGAGCGCATGAGAGATTTAGTCATCATCGGCGCGGGGATGGCGGGCTTGACCAGCGCGATCTACGCCGTCCGGGCGGGAAAAGACGTGCTCGTTTTGGAAAAAAGCTCGATCGGGGGGCAGATCTCGACCTGCCCCAAGGTCGAAAACTTTCCGGCGGCGGGCACGCTTTCCGGGATGGAGCTTTCCGATAAGCTTTTCGATCAGGCGACCGGCTTCGGCGCGGAAGTGGATTTCTGCGAAGTCGAGCGCGCGGAGCAAAAAGACGGGTATTTCACCCTTTCGACCGACTCCGGCACGATCGATACGAAAACCCTGATCCTCGCCACCGGCGTTACGCACCGCAAACTCGGGATAGCCGGGGAAGAGGACTACGAGGGAAACGGTCTGTCCTATTGCGCGATCTGCGACGGCGCCTTTTTCAAGGGCGGGCGCGTCGCGGTCGTCGGCGGCGGCAACGCCGCGGCGCAGGCGGCGCTGTATCTCTCCGGCATCTGCGAGAAGGTCACGCTGATCCACAGACGCGATACCCTGCGCGCGGAGGAAGCCCTGCAAAAGGCTTTGAAAACGAAGCGGAATATCGACTATCGCCTGTCCTGCACCGTCCAAAAGCTGCTCGGCGACGGGAAACTGGAAAACGTGGTTTTAGACGGTAAAGACGGCGAACAGACGCTACCTTTGGACGCGCTTTTCGTCTGCGTGGGGCAAAGCCCCGCAAACGAGCGTTTTGCCGGGTTCGTGGAGCTGGACGAAAAGGGTTATATCGTCGCCTCCGAGGACTGCAAGACCTCCCGCGCGGGCGTGTTTGCCGCGGGTGATTGCAGAACGAAACGCATCCGCCAGCTCACCACCGCCGCGGCGGACGGCGCGGTCGCCGCGCTTGCCGCCTGCGATCATCTGGACTCACTTTGTTAGGAAAAAACGCCGCTTTCGCGGCGTTTTTCTTTGGAGGGTTATCGATGCCGAAACTTGCGGGACAAAAAGAAAAACTGATCCGTCTTGCGCGGATCCTCGAAACTTCTACCGACGAAGAACATCCGATGACGATCAACGAGCTGATCGCCGCGCTCAAAGCAGAGGGCGTGGAAGCGGAGCGCAAGAGCTTATACAACGATCTGGAAACGCTGGAATACCTGGGCTACGACGTTTGCAAGGTGCGCTCCAAAAGCGTCGGCTATTATATCGGCTCGCGTCTGTTCCAGCTGCCGGAGCTCAAGCTTCTGGTGGACGCGGTGCAGTCCTCGCGCTTTATCACGAGCAAAAAGAGCGACGAGCTGATCCGCAAGCTCGAAAGCCTCACGAGCCGCTATCACGCCAAAGAACTCTCGCGGCAGGTTTACGTGACCGGTCGGGTGAAAGCCATGAACGAGAGCGTGTATTACGCGATCGACGCTCTGCATTCCGCCATCGCGGCGGATCGGCAGATCACGTTTTCTTATTATCGCTGGAACCTCGACAAAGAACAGGTCCTGCGCCGCAACGAGCCGTATCTCGTGAGTCCCTTTGCGCTTTTGTGGGACGATGAGAACTATTACCTCGTCGCCTTCGATCAGACCGAGCGCGCGATCCGGCATTTCAGAGTGGACAAGATGCGCGCGATCCGTGCGCTGGATGCGCCGCGCGAGGGCAAAGAAGCCTTTGACGCGATCGACGTTTCCGCCTATACGAAGCAGGTCTTCGGAATGTTCGGCGGCACGCGGGAATCGGTCACGCTGCGCTTTCACGAAAGCCTGATCGGCGTGGTGCTCGACCGTTTCGGAAAGGAGCTGCCCGTTCTGCGCGAGGGCGAGGATCACTTTACCGTGACCGTCAAGGTGGCGCAAAGTCCGCTCTTTTTCGGCTGGCTTTCCTATTTCGGCGCCGACGCGCAGATCCTCTCGCCGGAAAGCTTGCGCGAACAGTATCGCAAACACCTGATGGACGCGCTGGACGGAAACCGGTAAAAGCAAGCGAAAAAAGCATCCGCAAACGCGGATGCTTTTTTGTGTTTACCCGTCGCCGAAGAGTTCGGAAACGGTGACGAATTCGTAGCCCTGCGCTTTCAGTTCGGGGATCAGGGCCCGCAAGGCGTCCGGCGTGGGACTGCAGGCGCCGTTGAAGTCGTGAAAGAGCAAAATCGCGCCGCCGGAGAGGTCTTTTTTCGCGTTTTGGATCGTCGTTTCCACGCTCGGGCAGGTCCAGTCGCGGCTGTCCTGCGACCACAGCACGCAGCGATAGCCCATTTCGGTGATCGCCCGGATCTTCTGGTCGCTGTACGCGCCGCCCGGCGGCCGGAACACGAGCGGGCGGACGCCGATCACTTCCTCGATCGCGTTCGCGCAGCGGTTGACTTCCAGACAGGCTTTGGCGAGCGTTACGGTGTTCAGCATGGCGTGAGTATCGGTGTGGTTGCCGATCTCGTGACCCGCCTCAAATTCCGCCTTCAAAAGCTCCGGATGTGCGCGCACGTTTTCACCGATCACGAAAAAAGTCGCCTTGCAGTCGTATTCTTTTAAGATCGCTAAAATCTGCTCGGTGTATTTCGGATGCGGTCCGTCGTCGAAGGTGAGCGCGAGCTTGCCCGTGCCGCCCGGCCCGCGCCGCGCGATCCGTTCCCCGTCTATTGCGCTGACCGGCAGGAGCAAAAGCGCGATCACAAGGGTCAAAGCACAGACGCGTTTAAGCATCGCAAAGCTCCGCAAGCGCGCCGAACCGGTAACCGTCGGCGCACAGCGCGTCCAGATAATCGGAAAAGATCGCGGCGTTGGTCGCGGAGGTCGGGTGCAGGAGCACGACCGCGCCGTTGTGCGTGCGGGACAATAAAAGCTCCAGCGCGTCCTGCGGCGCCATCTGGTGTGCGTTGTCCCAGTCGGCGTAGGCGCAGTCCCAGAACACCGTGGTGTAACCGAGATCTCGCGCCGTATCCAGCACTTCTTCGTTATAAGCGCCCTCCGGCGGGCGGAAGAACTTGTCCAGCTCCTTACCCGTGGTTTCGCGGTAGAGATCCTCCAGACCCGTCAGTTCTTCCGTCATTTTTTCTTTGGAAACGCGGGTCAGGTTCGGGTGGGTCATCGTGTGGTTGCAAACGAGGATCCCCGCGTCCGACCACTCGGCGAGCAGATCCGCATGATCCGTGACCATGTGTTTCAGAATAAAGAAGGCGGCGGGGATCTTGCG
>CADBPF010000020.1 GCA_902796545.1 uncultured Ruminococcus sp.
AAACAAAACACTTTCAAGTAGTTTCAAGTAACTTTCAAGTACAATATTGGCTCGCCGCTTGATAATCCAACCTGCATATCCACCCACTTCGGCAAACGCCGGGTGATTGTAGCATCAAGAGACTTTGCGGTCATACGGTTGGAAAGGCCGAATGGCTCACCTGCAAGAGGAGTAGAGCCGGAAATGATGGAAACGAACATCCCCGAACTAATACCGGCACCGCAGGCACCCCAAAATCCGCACGCGCCACCGGGAACGCTCTGCCCACGATTCTTCATTTCGGTCAGCGCTTTGGAAAGGTCGATGTCACCGCCTGCATTCTTGTACGCCGTTAAAAGTGCCGCACCGACCACGATGTGATGCTCCGGGCCGTGCATGTGGCAGAACGGGAGACTCATCATTTTGTTGAGGATCTCCACGGGATTTTTAGAGGTTTCCGTAAGGCAGACACCGAAAATGCTGTCGATGCCTTTGGTGTGGCACTCGTTACAGACGTAATGACCGTTCACGCAGCGAGTCTTGCTGAGTTCTTTTTTATGGCAGATCGCGCACTCCATCAGAACATCTTCATTCAGATATTCCAACGGTGCTTTGCAGATCAAACATTCTTCTTTCATAAGGCTACCTCTCATTCATCCTCGTCATCCCATAGACTGTGGCTTCCACCGAAGCGACTATCATCGCCTTCGTCTCTGTCCCAAGATGATATGATGTGCAGATCACCCGAGTCCATGTCCATTGCCATGTTGTCACCCATACGCATCATCATATTTCCGTCGGAGTCTATTGCCATGTTATCCGAGACGGTGAATGCAAAATCGCCGTCTTCAAAATCAAAAAAGTGTTTACCCATATCAGAATTCCTCCAAAACGTACTTGAGCATTTCAAATGCGGCATCCTTCTTTGCTTCTTTCTTTGAGGAAGATGTGGCATCAAAATAATACTCGGCTTCTTCAACGCAGCATTTGGCCGTCCATACAGGATTGCCGTTCTCATCGTGCTCTTGTTCAAATTCGTATGTGGGGAGCGTGAAATACCCGCGTCTTGCGAGAATTTCCAACTGACCTATTGCTTCGTTTCTGTTGGGATTTTCAAGTTCGTTGCGGATCGTATGAAGCCTGTCATTCTTATCGAGCCATTCATAGGCAAGGCGGCAGACGTTCTTGCGCGCTTCGCTTTTACTTTTGCCGAACCCGCGAAAGATGGGAATGTCGTCTGCAATCTTAAGGAGACAGCGATGCGTGGAAGCCATTAGCTTGTTGTACTCAGGACTTCCGAGTACATTGCAGTTTTGCGATATCCCATCAAACGGCATATACCATGTGGCCTGATAACTGCCTTCCTCAAAATGGTACAGCGGAATGTTTCCGGTTTCTTTGGAGCACCATTCCTGAATAAGTGCAACATAGTTGTCCTTGTCGTCTTCTTCAAGTGTGGTTTCCGGTTTCAACATCAATTCCACAGTATCCTGAAGCTTTTCAAGGTTCCATCCGGAGTCGATTGCAACTGCTCCGAGAATCGCTTCAAACAGATCTTCTTTAACAGAAGGCTGTTCATCTGCGTGCTGCTTTTGATCGCTCTTACCCATGATGAGGTATTCTGCGAGTCCAAGCTCATCGATGCAGGTTGCAAGATTCTGCTTTTGAACAAGCTGTTTCTTAATTTCCGTAAGCTTGTTTTCACAGTAATCGCAGGCATATTCGTCCCAATCGTTCTCGGAATCGAAATCGTCAAGTTCGCCTTTTGTGTATCCGAATTTATCGGATAGCAGTTTTACAACAATAAAGTCAAGGACTTTATCGCCGATGAATTCGAGAACTTCATTGTTCTCGCCTCCGTTTTCGTGGGAATATGATCTTCTCACGAATGCCTGTTGGAGCAGGTCGGTGTTCTTAAAGTTATATCCGATCTGGTCCTGGATAAATGAAATGTCTTTTGCGTCCATAAAAAACGCCTCCCAAAATTTACTGGAAGGCATAAAAATAGCCCAACACAGCATCAGCGTATACTGATGCCCAATGTCGGACATAAGATATTAAAAACAATTCTTTGTTTGCCTTCATTTACCGGATTTCACTTTCATGAAAGGCGGTAAATCCAAACATACAATGTTTCGATCTTAATATTCTATGCCTTCTGTAAATGTTATTATAGCACATTCCCCGAAGAATTTCAAGGGATTGGGGATAATTCGCTGATACGAATGGGACGCCAAAGAAAAAACAAAATGG
The DNA here is from genome assembly GCA_902796545.1 of uncultured Ruminococcus sp. GTDB lineage: Bacteria > Bacillota > Clostridia > Oscillospirales > SIG627 > RUG14179. The sequence goes on from CADBPF010000020.1 coordinate 2,233, forward strand.
ATGTAACTGAAATCAGTTACATCCACTCGATATGGTTGCGGAGGCAGGATTTGAACCTACGACCTCCGGGTTATGAGCCCGACGAGCTACCGGACTGCTCTACTCCGCGATATCTGGTGCCGGAGACGGGAATCGAACCCGTACGGGATATTCTCCCACGGGATTTTAAGTCCCGGGCGTCTGCCAGTTCCGCCACTCCGGCATAGAGGGCGTCCCTCTCCTTGCCCGCATATTCTATCACAGCGCCCCTGCCTTGTCAAGCCCCTCTTTTCAGGTTTCTCTTACGCTTCCCCCGAAAGCGGCCGGGCAAAGCCGCTCGGGTCGGCGCTCGACAGATCCCCGCCGATCAGCGCATCGTCACACAGGAGCAGATTCGCAAGCACCGTGGATTCCGACTCCACGTTCTTCACGACGTAGGTATAGCGCAAAACCGTTTTCCCCCGATACGCTTTCAGGTCCAGTCCGAGCGGTTTTTGCAGATCGTTATAGGCTTCATAGACCGGATCGAACTTGCGCGGGATCGTGACCTGCACCACTTCTTTGGGTGCGTTTTCAGGCTCCAGCCCGAAAGACTCCAGGAGCTTTATGCGCTTTTCGTTCGTATCAAGTCCGGTATATGCGCTTTTGGAAAGCGTTTGTTTTGCCGCCTTGGGCGCAAACGGCAAAAGCGCGCCGAGCGCGATCAGCACGGCAAAACACGCGCAAAGCCCGATCGGCCCCAACAGCCGCCTCGGTCTGATCACCAAAACCCGCAAAGAGCGCACCCCCCGAGATCACGTACTAACCGATCCTATGCGCTCATAGACTTTTCTATGCGTGTTCCGCCCGCGTTCAGCCCCTGTGCCGGCGCCGTCCTGCCGCCGGCAGACGGAAAACGCGCTTCTTTGAAAAAAGACTTGCAAAATTGAAAAAAGCGTGCTATAATACCGTAGGTTTATAAGGTATGGTTGGAAAAGAGTGGAGTGCCACTCTTTTTCGGCTTTTATGAGAGAGGTGGCATTTTGGCAAAGCAAAGCTTATCCGCCCGGATCCGCGCCCTGATCGAGCCTGCGATCACGCAGGCGGGATATTTCCTCTGGGACGTGGAATTCCGCAAGGAAGGCGGGGACGACACGCTCTTCGTTCTGATCGACCGCGACGAGGGGATCGGCATCGCCGACTGCGAAACGGTGACGCGCCTGATCGACCCCATTCTGGATGAGGCGGATCCGATCGAGCAAAGCTATTATCTGGAAGTCTCCTCCGCGGGGATCGAACGCAATCTGAAAACCCCGGAGCACTTTGCCCTCTCGCTCGGCAAAACGGTCCATGTGAGCCTGTATCAGCCCCGAAACGGCAAAAAGGAACTGACCGGAACGCTCGACGCTTTCGAAAACGGGAATATCACCGTCGGCGGGGTCCTTTTGGAAAAGGGCGCCTTTGCCGCCGTGAAGACCATGGACACGGACACAACGCTTTGAAAAGGAAAAGGAAACGAGCATGAACAACGATTTTTTTGACGCATTAGATCTTCTGGAAACGGAAAAAGGGATCCCCAAGGAATATATGCTGGAAAAGGTGGAAGCCGCGCTGCTCACCGCCTATAAAAAAGAAAACGCCGGCGAAGCCAACGTGCGCATCGTGCTGGATCCCGAAAAGCGCAAGGTGAAAATGTACGCCCAGCGCACCGTGGTGGAGGAAGTGGAAGACCCCGAAACGCAGATCTCGCTGCAAGAGGCGCAGACCCAGAAAAAGCGCATCAAGGTCGGCGACGTGCTGGAAAAAGAGATCAAGCCCAAAGCCTTCGGACGCATCCCCGCGCAGACCGCGAAAATGGTCATTATCCAGGGCATCCGCGAGGCTGAACGCGGCAAGATGATCCGCGAATACGAAGACAAAAAAGAAGACATCATCAACGCCCGCGTGCAGGTCGTGGACCGCGCGACCGGCAACGCGATTCTGGAGATCGGCCGTCATCAGGCCACGCTGTTGAAATCCGAACAGCTCCCCGGCGATCACTTCCAGCCGGGCGACCACGTGAAGGTTTACGTGATCGAAGTGCGCCGCGAAAGCCGCGGCCCGATCCTTTCGCTTTCCCGCAAGCACCCGGGGCTCGTGCGCCGCTTGTTTGAACTGGAAGTGCCGGAGATCCAGGACGGCACCGTGCTGATCCACTCCGTTTCCCGCGAGGCGGGCAGCCGCACCAAGATCGCCGTTTGGTCCAAAGAGCCCGACGTGGATCCGATCGGCGCCTGCATCGGCGTGAAGGGATTGCGCAAAGACGCGATCTCCGCGGAGCTCGGCGGCGAAAAGATCGACATCATCAAATATTCCGAAGATCCCGCGGAATTCATCGAGGCCGCCCTCTCCCCCGCGACGGTCTTATCCGTCACGGTCGGCGAGGACAAGTCCTGCCGCGTAATCGTTTCCCCCGATCAGCTCTCGCTCGCCATCGGCAGAGAGGGTCAGAACGCCCGCCTTGCCGCAAGACTGACCGGCTACAAGATCGATATCAAATCCTCCGAGCTTGCCTGATGAAATCCCCCAAAGTCCCCCCGCAACGAATGTGCTGCGGATGCAGACGGCATTTGGACAAGGCGCGTCTGATCCGGATCGTAAAAACGCCCTCCGGCGAGGTCGTTTTGGATCGCAGCGGAAAGCTCTCCGGCCGCGGCGCGTATTTCTGCGGGGACCCGGACTGCCTGAAAAAACTGAAAAAATCCCGCCGGCTGGACGCCTCGATTGGCGCAAAAGTCCCCGACGAGATCTACGAACGACTGGAGTCAAACGCGGATGCAGTTACCTAAACTCCTCTCCTCGCTCGGGCTTGCCAAAAAAGCCGGCGCGCTCGTGGTGGGCTCCGCCGCGGTGCTCGACGCCGTGCGCAAGGGCTCCCCGGGGCTCGTTTTGCTCGCAAGCGACCTGTCGGCGCAAAGCAAAAAGAAACTCATCACTTCCTGCGCGTATCACAAAATCCCGATCAACACCCTGGAATACGGGATGTCGGACCTGTCCGACGCGCTCGGGCGCAGCGCGTCCGTCGGTGCGGTCGCGATTTTAAAAAAACCGATCCTACATCTGTTCGATCCCTTAAATCCCCTTTACGGAGGCCAAACATGGCAGAACAAAAAATCAAACTAAACGAGCTCGCCAAGGACCTGTATCTGAAAAGCAAGGACCTGGTGGACGCGCTCAAAGAAATGCAGATCGAGCGCGCTACGACGGGTTCCGTCGATGCCGAGGAAGTCAATCTTCTTCTGGAGCATCTGACGAAAAAGCACCAGATCCAGGACATCAATCCCTATCTTTCCGGCGAGCTGGTCCTCTACGTGCCCGAAAGCGTGAAATTCGCCGCGGATCGCGTCGCAGAGGAAAAAGAAGCTGCCATTCGCCGCGCCGCGGAGGAAAAAGAGGCCGCCGAACGCGCCGCAAGAGAACGCAAAGAGGCGATGGAACGCGAGGCGCGCCGCAAAGCCGAGATCGAACAGGCGGCTTTGGAAAAAGCGCGCACCGAACGGGAAAAACTCGAAGCGACCGCCAAGGCCGCGAAAGAAGCCGCCAAGGCGCAGCGCTTCGACAAGGGCCGCAACGCCGTGGGCAATAAAGGCGACTCGAAGAAAAAAGACGCACACCGCGAGAAAAACTCCGGCCGCAGCCGTCAGTCGCAGGTCTATTCCGAATCCAGCGTCTTCGTGGAAAAACAGCAGAACGTGCGCATCATCGACACCCGTATGGTGGAGATCGATCTTTCCAAATACGACGAGAAATATTACGAGCTTTCCAACGACTCCCGTATGGACGCCCGCCGCAGACCGCGCCAGAGAGGCGCGGGGATGCGTCAGCGCGGCCGCGGACAGTCAAAGAAAGCCGCGCCCGTGCGCGCGAGCCTGCCGGATCTGATCACGCTTCCGGAGACCCTGGCGCCGAGCGATCTTGCCAGAGAATTGCGTCTGCCGACCGGCGATATTCTGAAAAAGCTCTTCACTTTGGGCTTCCGCGTTTCCGCCAACCAGTCCATCGATTACGCGACCGCGGAGATCGTGGCGGACGAATACGGCGTGCGCTGTGAGCCGCAAAAAGAAGTGACGATCGAAGAAAAGCTCATCAACGAAGAAACCGACGACGAAAAGGATCTGACGACCCGTCCGCCGATCGTGGTCGTGATGGGACACGTCGATCACGGCAAAACCTCCCTGTTGGACGCGATCCGGCATACGAGCGTGACCAGCGGCGAAGCGGGCGGCATTACCCAGCATATCGGCGCGTATCGCGTGAAGGTGAAAAATCAGGAGATCACCTTCCTGGATACGCCCGGCCACGAAGCCTTTACCGCCATGCGCGCGCGCGGCGCGAACATCACGGATATCGCGATCTTGGTCGTCGCCGCGGACGACGGCATCATGCCGCAGACCGTGGAGGCGATCAACCACGCGAAAGCCGCGGGCGTTTCGATCATCGTTGCCATCAACAAGATGGACAAACCCGGCGCCAACGCCGAAACCGTCAAGCAGGAACTGACCAAATACGATCTCGTGCCCGAAGAATGGGGCGGCGACGTGATCTGCGTGCCCGTATCCGCCGTTACCAAACAGGGCATC
>CADBPF010000021.1 GCA_902796545.1 uncultured Ruminococcus sp.
AGGTAAAAAAGCGAGAAAGAAAAACCGCGGGAAAGAACCGCGGTTTTCTTTTTTACTGATGTTTTGGGTGTCCTGCGCAACCCGTCCATGACAATCCGAAGTTTTTCTTTTCGCTTCCTTTTCTTTTTCCAAAAAGAAAAGGAAGATCAAAAAAGGAAGAATCAAAACAAAAACAGAAAAAACAAAATCACTCTGATTTTGCGCGGTTCCGTGCGGCGGTGAGGGTGTTTTGCAACAGCATGGTGATCGTCATAGGGCCGACGCCGCCGGGGACGGGGGTGATATAGGAGCATTTCGGGGCGACGGCGGCAAAATCGACGTCCCCGCAGAGCTTCCCCTCGGCGTTGCGGTTCATACCGACATCGATGACGACGGCGCCGTCTTTGACCATATCGGCAGTAAGGAAGCCCGCCTTGCCGACGGCGACGACGAGGATATCGGCGTCTTGGGTATAATGCGCAAGGTCGCGCGTGCGGGAATGGCAGATGGTGACGGTGGCGTTTTGATGCATCAGAAGCATTGCCTGGGGCTTGCCGACGATATTGCTGCGCCCGATCACGACCGCGTGTTTGCCGCAGGGGTCGATCGAATAGGCAGAGAGCAATTCCATCACGCCCGCCGGCGTGCAGGGCAGAAAATCAAAGCTGCCGATCATGATCTTGCCGACCGAGGCAAAGCCGAACGCGTCCACGTCTTTTTCGGGGGCGATCTTCTGGATCACGCAGGTTTCGTCGATCTGCTTCGGCAGGGGCAGCTGCACGAGGATCCCGTGGATCTTGTCGTCGGCGTTGAGCCGGTCGATCAGCTGAAGCAGCGCGTCTTGCGTGGTCCCGGCGGCAAGGCGATAGACTTCGGAGTAAAACCCGACCTCCGCGCAGGCCTTTTCCTTGTTTTTCACGTAGGTCGCGCTGGCGGGATCGTCGCCGACGAGGATCACCGCAAGTCCCGGGACGATCCCGGTTTGCTCCGTCAGTTCCCGCGCGTTCGTTTGGATGCGCGCGCGCACCTCGCCCGCGACGCGCTTTCCGTCAAGTAGCGTCATGCTCGTCCTCGCTTTCGGGCGTTTTGAAACCGCTTTCTGCCGCGTTCTCCTTGCGTTTACCGGCGCGGATCAGCCCGGCAAGCAAAAGGGCGCCGAACACGAGAAAGCTCAAAAAGCCGACCACGCTGGAAACGCGGAAAATGCCGATATACAGACTGTCGGTGCGCAACAGTTCGATGAATCCTCGCCCGATCCCGTAAAATGCGGCGTAAAAGCAGAAGATCTCGCCGTCGAACTTTTTGCGGCGGTTCAGGATGAAATGGATGATAAGAAAGAGCGCGAGATTCCAGAGCGATTCATACAAAAAGGTCGGATGTACGAAGCGTGTGATCGCCTCCGTTGAGCCGAGTCCCATCCGCCAGGGGAGCGTGGTATCGGTCCCGAACGCCTCGCCGTTGCAGAAATTGCCCCAGCGCCCGATGATCTGCCCGATCAGAAGCGCGGGCGCGAGCGCGTCCAGCACTTTTGGAAGCGACAGTTTCTTTGCCCGGCAGTAGCACACGATGCAGATGATCCCGGCGATGACCGCGCCGTAGATCGCGATGCCGCCGTTCCAGACGGCGATCCAGTCCAAAAAGGGCTTGCCGATAAAATCGTCAAGCGAGGTCAATACGTAATACAGTCGCGCGCCGATCACGCCGAACGGGATCACGAGCAGGAGGATATTGAAAAAGTCATCCTGCTCCAGCCCCTCTTTTTTGAAGCGGCGCGAGCCGTAGATAAAGGCTAAAATCATGCCGATACAGATGATCACCCCGTACCAGACGATCTCCCGCCCGAAGAGGGAAAAAGCGACCTTGTTCATGGCAAAGGGGGCGATCCCGAGCCCCGGGAACGAGATATAAAAGGGATTTCCGAACATCGTTACTCCTTTCCTTTGAGCGGATAGATGAAGCTTTGCGCGATCAGATCCTCGCGCCAGGAGTCCACGCGCGCCTGCACGTCGGACAAGCGCAGGTCGGCGACCGCGTCGGGCATCTCGAAGAGATCCGCGCCGACGAACAGATAGGAAAGCATCTGCACGGCAAGATCGCTCGGCGCGTTGAAATTCTGCACCGCACTGCCGAAGACCGCTTTCTTGCAGCGGATAAAATCGGCTTCGTTCATGGGCGTCTCTTTTGCCTTGCGCACGGTCTGACGGATCGCCTCCGCCACGGCGTCCGGCTCTTCGCTTTCGCCCTGGAACAGCGTGAACGCGCAGGTATCCAAAAACTGATAGGCGCAGTTGAAGGTTTCGTTGATCTGTCCTTTTTCGTAAAGCGAGCAGAAGAAATCGCTCGCGCGGCCGAAATAGTATTCGAGCGCCACGCGCTGGGAGGCGTCGCGCAGCAAAAGGGCGTGCGCGTCGCCGCCGCATTCGGTCTCCTTCAAGCCGAGCATGAATTGCGGCAGGGAGATCGGGAATTCTTTGGTCACGCTTTTGGCGCACAACGCGTCCGGCTCGCCGGGGTCGGGGCGGGTCAGCGTGAATTCGGGCGCTTTTGATAAGAGCCGGTCGCAGATCGACAGCACTTTTTCCGCCTCGAAGGGCCCGCAGAGCACGAGCGCCATATTGTTCAGGTTATAGAAGGTGTGATAGCAGTCGTAAAGCGTTTGCTCCGTGATCTGCGCGATCGACTCGACCGTTCCGGCAATATCGATCCGCAAGGGATGCTTGACGAACAGCGCCTGCAAAAGCCCCTGATAGAGCTGATAGTCCGGATCGTCGTCATACATCCGGATCTCCTGGCCGATGATCCCCTGCTCCTTTTGCACGGTCTCTTTCGTGAAATAGGGGTGCGTGACGAAATCGAGCAGGATCTCCAACGCCTCGTGGTAGGCGCCCGTGGTCTGAAACAGATAGGCGGTCATCTCGTTGGAGGTAAAGGCGTTGCACCCGGCGCCGACGGCGGCAAATCGCGAAAAGGTATCGACTCCGTCGGAGTTTTCAAAGAGCTTGTGCTCCAGAAAATGCGCGATCCCGTCCGGCACGGTGAGCGGTTTGCCGTTGACCGCAAAGGTACGGTCCATCGCGCCGTAACGCGTGCCGAACAGCGCGAAGGCCTCCTTGCCCTCGTGCGGGATCAGATAGATCTTCAGCCCGCTTTCGTGCGCGCAGTAGAGATAGGATTCCCGGATGCGCTCAAACGAGCGACTGACAAATTGACTCATTGCGCACCTCCGCATAAGAAATAGATCGTGTCCGTTTTCAAGGTGGAAAAGGCGCGGACCAGATCGTCTTTATCCGCGCGGAAAATCGAGTCCAGCTCGCGCTCCGGATCGGGCTCGATCCCGCACAAAATCCGGGGCAGCGCCCATAAGGTCGCGCTTTCCGGCGAGTCGGTATAGGTACGGTAAGCGTTGGCAAGCACGTTTTTCGCGTTGGTGATCTCGTCGGGCTCGATCGCGC
>CADBPF010000022.1 GCA_902796545.1 uncultured Ruminococcus sp.
AAGCAAGGGAAATTGGATCAGGCAAAAAAGAAAACCTTCGCTTCCCGAAAAGGGATCGCGGGGGTTTTTCTTTTGTCTGCCGCTTTTCACAAAAATGCGTCTATTCGGCTCCCCCTTGTGCGCCCAATCCCCACAAATCTCGCAAGCTCGATTTGCGGCTCCCCCGGGCGGGAAGTGGTCAGCCGCAGGCTGACGGAAGGGGTGCCTTACCAAAAAACCGATCGCTTTCTCCCGTCCGTTGAAAAGGCAAAAAAGCTAAAAGAAAAACCGCGGGAAAGAACCGCGGTCATCTTTTTTACTGACATCTTTGGTGTCCTGCGCAAACCGCCCGCGACACCACGGATCTTTCGCTTCGGTTTCTTTTTCCGAAAAGAAAGTGAAGACCGTCATGAGAAGAATCAATCCACTTTGTTCAGGATGAGCGAACCCTGATCCTCCGGGCGGTAGTATTTTCCGTAAACGGGGGAATAGCACTCCATCGTGAGGCGGGAGCCGCCCTCGGAGAAGTAGAGCATGGTCACCATGCCGGTCGTGTTCTGTTTGGCGGCGTGCAGGAATTCGTCCAGACCCTGTTGATTGCTCAAAATCTGGGTGACGACGCGGCCGGATTTTCCTTCGGTCTGCGTGCATATGGGCGTTGCGGAATCCTCATGCCCGCAAATGACCAGGGAAATATTCTTGTGGCGGGTGACCAGTTTTTCCCAAATATCGTCGCCGTTGTTCAGGGTGGGGTCGGTGTTGGTCGGCGCGTAGCGGTCGTTTCGATCCACGGTCGTGCCGTCCGGATATAAAAACGCGTGTGTGATGAGGATCACGTTATAGCGCCGGTTGTTCGCGATGATCCCGTCCGCCCAATCCAAAACGTCGTCCTTCGCGCCGAAATCCATGGTGAGGATCAGGTATTTGTTTCCGCCGATCTCGATCTTGCGGTAAGTGTTCGTCACGCCCTCTCCGTAACTTCCCTCAAAGCTTGCGCGATAGGTTTCGTTATTGAACTCCCGGTTGAATTTCGCGGCGGAATCGTGATTGCCGATCGCGACGCAGTAAGGGATCCCCGCGTCAACGAGCGTTTGATGCGCTTTGCGGGCGCGCTCCCATTCCGGCTCGGAATCGCGGTCGGTGATATCGCCCAGACCCATCACGTAAGCGATCTTCTTTTCTTCTCTGTTTTCGCAGAGCCAGTCATAGATCTTCTGATAGTTGATCGGCTCGTAAATGTTGACGATCTGCGTATCTCCGATCACGGCGAAAGCGTAATCGTAATCCGAAGGCGTAACGATACTGTCTTTGACCCAGATCGGCGGCCAGAACGCGTGATACCCGTTACCGGAAAGGTCCGGTAGGACGCGGCAATCCAAAACGTGCGAAAGGTCCCAGGCGGCGATCAGCTGATCGCGCCCGAAGGATCTCATATCCTTACGAATATTGATGGAGCTGCGGGCTTCCCGATAGACCGCGAGAGAATAGATCTCGCCGCGGAAAACCTGCCTGTTCCCCTCTCTGAAATCGCCGCCGATCTTTGCCGGAACGGAAGCTTCCACGGGCTTTAACGCGGGAAGGATCTGCATCAGCTCGCCGTTCACGTAACACGTCGCCGTGTTGTCCCCGGGATCGTTGACGATCGCAAGATGGAGCCATTCTCCCGTGCGGACGTCCACCTCGGAAAAGGTCGCGCTGCTCGCCTCGTTTTTCCCGTAGTCAAAGCTGAGCCGCGGGATACCGCTGTCATAGATCTCGAACAAAAAGCTGGGATAAACGTCTCCGCCGTAATTGCCCAGAATGATCCCGCCGCGGTGCGGATGGTCTTCCTTCAATTTGATCCAGGCTTCAAAGGTGGCCGGCGCTTTCTCAAAGCCGGCGGCGCTTGCAAGCACGCAAGCGTCTTCCGCCGTGAAGGTGGAGCCCTCTTCCTCCGCGCCCGGCGCCGACGGCATGCCGGGAAGAATGGAACAAAGTTTCGCCTCTTTGGAAACGGGGGCCGCCGTATAGCCCGCGGATTCGTCCTTTTGCGTGGCGGGATCGTCTAAAACGGCTTTTGCCGCGGCGTCCCGGTTTTCATAGACGCCGGTCACAACGCCGTCTTCCAGGACCGCGACTTTGCCGTTTTCCTCATACAAAAACACGTTCCAGACGGACCCCTCATCCGGCACATACTGTGCGTACGCGTTCTTTGCCGCCTCCGTAAGCGCGCGTTCGGCGCCGCTTTTGATCAGTCCCGGCAAAAAGACGATCGCAAAAACCGCTGCCGCAAAGAATACGACGGCAAGAAGGATGAATAAGATCTTTCTTTTCCGATCGGTGATTTTCATAAAATGACAGCACACTTTCTTTGATTTTCGGTTCATATATCGTATTATCACACAATTCGTTTGTTTTTTCAAGAAGATCTTTGCGCCAAAAATCAAGACCACCCCAAAAAAGGGGTGGTCTTGATTGAGCTCTGATTCGGCTTATTCGTCGATTTCGATGACGACGCCGCTGCCGACGGTGTGGCCGCCTTCGCGGATCGCGAAGCGAAGACCCTTTTCGATGGCGATCGGGGTGATCAGTTCGACTTTCATATCGACGTTATCGCCGGGGTTGCACATTTCGGTGCCTTCCGGAAGCGTGATCACGCCGGTCACGTCGGTGGTACGGAAATAGAACTGCGGACGATAGTTGGTGAAGAACGGTTTATGACGGCCGCCTTCTTTTGCGGTCAGAACGTAAACCTGACCGACGAACTTGGTGTGCGGATGGATGGTGCCGGGTTTCGCAAGGACCTGACCGCGTTCGATCTCGGTCTTGGCAACGCCGCGCAGCAAAAGACCGACGTTATCGCCCGCTTCGGCGAAATCGAGGGTCTTGCGGAACATTTCGACGCCGGTGACGACGGTCTTGGAGGCTTCGTCCTTCAGACCGACGATCTCGACTTCGTCACCCATTTTCACGGTACCGCGTTCGACACGACCGGTAGCCACGGTGCCGCGGCCGGAGATGGAGAACACGTCTTCGACCGGCATCAGGAAGGGCAGGTCGGCTTTACGGTCCGGAGTGGGGATATAGCTGTCAACGGCGTCCATCAGCTCTTTGATGGAAGCGTATTCGGGAGCGTCGGGATCGGTGGAGCTGCTGTCCAGCGCAACGCGGGCAGAACCACGGATGATCGGGATATCGTCGCCCGGGAAGTCGTATTCGTTGAGCAGGTCACGGATCTCCATTTCGACGAGGTCGAGCAGTTCGGCGTCGTCAACGAGGTCGGTCTTGTTCATATAGACCACGATGGAGGGCACGCCGACCTGACGGGCAAGCAGGATGTGCTCGCGGGTCTGCTGCATCGGACCGTCGGTAGCGGCGACCACGAGGATCGCGCCGTCCATCTGCGCAGCGCCGGTGATCATGTTCTTGACGTAGTCGGCGTGGCCGGGGCAGTCCACGTGCGCGTAGTGGCGACTTGCCGTTTCGTATTCAACGTGACGGGTGTTGATCGTGATGCCTCTGGCTTTTTCTTCCGGAGCATTGTCGATCTGGTCATAAGCCAAAAATTCAATGTTCGAGTTGCCGAGGTTCAGGACCTTGGTGATGGCCGCGGTCAGAGTGGTCTTACCGTGGTCAACGTGGCCGATGGTACCAATGTTGACGTGGGGTTTGGTACGCTCAAATTTTGCTTTTGCCATTGGGATTTTCCTCCTTGACTTTGTGAAGCTTGTGGTGGTGGGTAGTGTATGATCTTACTGAAATGAAATCCTGGTTCACGCCTTGCCGGAAACGATCTTTTCCTGCAAGGAAGCGGGCACTTGCGCGTAGTGGCTCGGCTCCATGGTATAGATGCCGCGGCCCTGCGTTTTACTGCGCAGATCCGTTGCGTATCCGAACATTTCGGATAAGGGGACCATGCAGTTGATCTGCTGGGAGGTGCCGGTCGGCTCCATGCCCAGGATCTGCCCGCGTCTGGACGAGATGTCGCCGATCACGTCGCCCATATACTCGTCGGGGACGACCACGGAGACTTTCATGATCGGTTCGGTCAGAATGGGATCCGCCTGCTTCATGGCTTCCTTGAACGCCATGGAACCGCAGATCTTGAACGCGAGTTCAGACGAGTCCACCTCGTGGTAAGAACCGTCGAACACGTTGACGCGCACGCCCGTGACGGGATAGCCGGCGAGCACGCCGGAGTCCATCGCGCCGCGCACGCCCGTTTCCACGGCGGGGATATATTCTTTGGGAATATTACCGCCGGTAACGGTGTTGACGAATTCAAAGCCGCTGGCGGCTCCGTCCTCGGCAACGATCGGCTCGATGGTCATTTTCACGTGTGCGTACTGACCGTGGCCGCCGGACTGACGCGCGTACTTGGTATCGACCGTAGCGGCTTTGCGGATCGCCTCGTGGTAGGAGACCTGGGGCTTGCCCACGTTCGCCTCCACGCGGAATTCGCGCAAGAGTCTGTCCACGATGATCTCTAAATGCAGTTCTCCCATGCCGGCGATGATCGTCTGACCGGTCTCCTCATCCGTGTAGGTGCGGAAGGTCGGATCCTCTTCGGCAAGTTTGGAGAGCGCGATGCCCATTTTTTCCTGGCCGACTTTGGTCTTCGGTTCGATGGCGACGCGGATCACGGGATCCGGAAAGACCATGTTTTCCAGAACGATCGGATGCTTCTCGTCGCAGAGCGTATCGCCGGTGGTGGTGTTCTTGACCCCCACGATCGCGGCGATGTCGCCCGCGCTGATCTCCTCTACGTCCTGACGGTGATTCGCGTGCATGAGCACGATACGACCGAGACGCTCGCGCTTGCCCTTGGTGGAATTATAGACCGTGGAACCGGTCAGCGCCTTGCCGGAATACACGCGGACAAAGCACAGTTTTCCCACAAAGGGGTCGGTCGCGATCTTGAACGCCAGAGCGGAAAACGGTTCGTCGTCTCCGGCGACGCGTTCTTCGGTCTCTTCGTCTTTGCCGGGCAGCGTTCCCTTGACCGGGGGCACGTCCAACGGAGACGGCAGGAAATCCACCACGGCGTCGAGCAGTTTCTGCACGCCGCGGTTGCGGTAAGAGGTGCCGCAGACCACCGGCACGAAAACGCCGGCGATCGTGGCGGCGCGGATCGCCCGTTTCAGCTCGTCCACGCCGATCTCTTCCCCGCCGAGATATTTTTCCAGAAGCGCATCGTCGGTCGTGGCGGCGGCTTCCAATAACTCGGCGCGGTAGGTTTCCGCTTTTTCTTTGAGATCCGCGGGGATCTCGGTCTCCTGAATGTCGGTGCCCAGATCGTTGGTATAGAGGAACGCGCGCATTTTGACGAGATCCACGATACCCGAAAAGCTGTCTTCGGAACCGATGGGGAGCTGGATCGGCACGGGCGTGGCTTTGAGCCGCTCGCGGATCTGCTCCACGACGCGATAAAAGTTCGCGCCGCCGATATCCATTTTGTTCACGTAGGCAAGTCTGGGGACCTGATACCGGTCCGCCTGACGCCAGACGGTCTCGGACTGCGGTTCCACGCCGCCTTTGGCGCAGAAAACCGCCACGGCGCCGTCGAGCACGCGCAGGCTGCGCTCCACCTCTACCGTGAAATCCACGTGGCCGGGGGTGTCGATGATATTGATGCGGCAGCCGTTCCAATGACAGGTGGTAGCGGCGGAAGTGATGGTAATCCCGCGCTCCCGCTCCTGTTCCATCCAGTCCATCGTCGCGCCGCCTTCATGCACTTCCCCGAGCTTGTGGGTGCGGCCGGAGTAGAATAAGATCCGCTCCGTCGTGGTGGTCTTGCCGGCGTCGATATGCGCCATGATGCCGATGTTTCTGGTATTCTCGAGTGTGAATTCTCTGGGCATAAATCTACTAATTTCCGTTTCTGCTTAATATCTGTAATGTGCAAACGCCTTGTTGGCTTCCGCCATCTTGTGCGTGTCTTCACGCTTCTTGACGGCGCCGCCGGTTTCGTTGAGCGCGTCCATGATCTCGCCTGCGAGTCTGTCTGCCATTTTCTTTTCGCCGCGGGCTCTCGAATAACCGATGAGCCAACGCAGACCCAAAGTCTGACGGCGATCGGGGCGGACTTCGATCGGCACCTGGTAGGTCGCACCGCCGACGCGGCGGGCTTTCACTTCCAGGGTAGGCATGATGTTGTCCAGCGCTTTCTGAAACGCTTCCAAGGGGTCCTTGCCCGTTTTTTCCTTCACCTGGTCAAACGCATCGTAAACGATCTTCTGCGCGACGCCTTTTTTGCCGTCGAGCATGATGTTGTTGATGAGCTTGGCAACCAGGGTGGAACCGTAAACAGGATCGGGCAAGATCTCTCGTTTGGAAATCTGACCTCTTCTTGGCACGATTCTTCCCTCCTTCATAATACTATGATATCTTCGGTACTCGGAGTTTTGCTCTCCGAACACGTGCTTTCACCGAGGCCTATCTGAATACATAGGGTTTCACGATGAAAACACCCATGCAAAGTTATTTCTTCTTTGCACGTTTGGCGCCGTATTTGGAACGCGCCTGATTTCTGCCTTCCACGCCCTGGGTATCCAGGATCCCGCGGATGATGTGGTAACGCACGCCCGGCAGGTCTTTGACTCTGCCGCCGCGGATCATGACCACGGAGTGTTCCTGCAGGTTATGTCCGATCCCGGGGATATAGGCAGTGACTTCCGCGCCGTTGGTCAAACGGACTCTGGCGATCTTGCGCAGTGCGGAATTCGGCTTTTTCGGCGTTTTGGTTGCAACTTTCGTGCAAACGCCGCGCTTTTGCGGGCTCGACAAGTCGATCGTCGTTTTCTTCAGGGTGTTGATCCCCGTCTGCAAAGCAGGCGATTTCGACTTATAGGTCACGCTCTGGCGGCCGTGTCTCACTAACTGATTGAATGTGGGCATTTTGTTCCTCCTTTCTTCCGATTTTGAACAGGCTTACGCCTGGTCTTGCATGAGTTTCGGGACTACGCAGACCGCGCAGCCCACTTCCAGCGCGCAAAGCGCTCCGAGCTCCGCCTTGGTATGCCCGCGATCGGGAAAGATCCCGTTTTCGCGGCACAATCCGGTGATCTCCTCGATCAGGGAATCGTCCGCGTCCAAGGCAAGATACACGGCTTTTGCGTTATGCTGTTTCAAAAGTTTCCGGGCGCGATTCAATCCCGCCTCGATCCCGTCTTTGCAGATGCAACTTCGGGGTGGTTTTTCCAAAAAGATTCACTCCTTTGTCCGATCAGATCGACCGGACTTGTAAGTTTAGCACAAATCCGGCCGATTTGTCAAGAGCGACCGTGGTTTACCGCTTCTCCTCGAGGGTGGAAACGTCCACCGGCTCGTGTCTGCCCGAAAAGTCCACTTCCATATCGCGGTAGAGCCCGAGCCCCGTTCCGGCGGGGATCAGTTTGCCGATGATGACGTTTTCTTTCAAGCCGAGCAGCGGATCGACCTTGCCGCGGATCGCGGCTTCGGTGAGCACCTTGGTGGTTTCCTGGAAGCTCGCCGCGGACAGGAAGGATTCCGTGGACAAGGCCGCCTTCGTGATGCCTTGCAGCACCGGCGTAGCGGCGGCTTCGCGCGCGTCGATATGGCCGCTGGCGCGAACCTTGGCGTTGGCGGCTTCGAATTCCGCCGCATCCACGAGCGTGCCGGGCAGAAGATCGGTATCGCCCGCGTCGTCGATATGGACCTTGCGGGTCATCTGACGGGCGATGATCTCCACGTGCTTATCGTTGATATCGACCGCCTGCAGACGGTACACGCGCTGGATCTCGCGCACGAGGTATTCGTACACGGCTTCCAGACCGTCCACCCGCAGAATGTCGGCGGGCTTGCGCAGACCTTCGGTAAAGGGATTGCCCTTGAGCACGCTGTCGCCGTCCTTGACGACGAGCTTCATGCCGTACGGGATCGAATAGGATTTTTCATCGCCGGTCAGCTCGTTCTTCAAGGTGAGCTGACGCGTCTTTTTGGACTCGTCGATGCTGACGACGCCGTCGAAATCCGCTAAAATCGCGGGTTTCTTCGGGCTGCGCGCTTCAAAGAGCTCTTCAACGCGCGGCAGACCCTGGGTGATGTCGCTTCCGGCAACGCCGCCGGTGTGGAAGGTACGCATGGTCAGCTGCGTGCCCGGTTCGCCGATGGACTGGGCGGCGATGATGCCGACCGCCTCGCCGATATTGACCGGGTTGCCGCTGGCAAGGTCCGCGCCGTAGCAATGCGCGCAGACGCCGTGGCGTTCCTTGCAGCCAAAGACGGAACGGATATACACCTTTTCGATGCCCGCCGCGACGATCTTCGCCGCGTCGTCTTCGTCGATCATGACGTTCTTATCCAAAAGCACCTCGCCCGTCTTGGGGTCGGTAACGATGTCCGCCGTGTATCTGCCGATGATGCGGTCGGTGAGCGATTCGATCAGCTCGTTGCCGTCCTTGATATCGCTGACCCAGATGCCCTGTTCGGTGCCGCAGTCCTGCGTGCGCACGATCACTTCCTGGCTCACGTCCACGAGTCTGCGGGTCAGATACCCGGAGTCCGCGGTACGCAAAGCGGTATCGGACAAGGCCTTGCGGCTTCCGCGGGCGGCGGAGAAGTATTCCATGATGTTCAAGCCTTCGCGGAAGTTCGCCTTGATCGGCAATTCCAGCGTTTTCCCGGTCGCGGTCGCCATCAGGCCGCGCATACCGGCGAGCTGACGGATCTGCTTGATCGAACCTCTGGCGCCGGAAAACGCCATCATGTTGATCGGGTTGTACTCGTCCAGATTCTTCTGCAGGGCGGTCGTCACGTCCTTGGTGGCGTCCTCCCAGATCTTGATGACGCGCTTATACCGCTCGTCCTCGGAGAGTAAACCGCGTTTGAAGATCGCGGCGACTTTGTCCACTTCCGCGGCGGCGGCGGCGATGATCTCTTTCTTCTCGCCCGGGACCGCCATATCGGAAACGGAAATGCTGATCGACGCTCTGGTGGAATACTTGAAGCCGAGCGCCTTGATATGATCCAAAACTTCCACGGTGACGGCGGGGCCGCAGAACTTGATGCAGCGGTCCACGATGTCCTTCAAGTGGTCCTTGGTCACGCAATGCTTAACAAGATTGCCTTCTTTGTCATACACGCCGATGCCCTCGATCTCCGGCACGAGCAGGTTTTCGGGCTTGCTTCGGTCGATGAATCCGAGGTTCTGCGGCAAAATGTTGTTGAAGATCATTCTGCCGAGCGTGGTCTTCACAAGCTGGGTCTTCCACTCGCCGTCGAACTCCGCGCCCACGCGCACCGTGATCGGCGCGTGCAGACCGAGCTCGCCGTCGGTGTATGCCATCATGGCTTCGTCAAAGTCGCGGAAGACTTTGCCCTCGCCCTTTTCGCCCGGCATATCGATGGACAGATAGTAGCAGCCGAGGACCATGTCCTGCGTGGGCACGGTCACGGCGCGGCCGTCCGCCGGCTTCAAAAGGTTGTTCGCAGAGAGCATCAAGAATCTCGCTTCCGCCTGCGCTTCAGGCGTCAGCGGCACGTGGACCGGCATCTGGTCGCCGTCGAAGTCCGCATTGAACGCGGTACAAACGAGCGGATGCAGACGGATCGCGCGGCCTTCGACCAAAACGGGCTCGAACGCCTGGATGGACAGACGGTGCAAGGTCGGCGCGCGGTTCAATAAGACCGGGTGACCTTCGATCACGTGCTCCAGAGCGTCCCACACGTCGTGGTTGACGCGCTCGACTTTCTTTTTGGCGTCTTTGATATTGGAAGATTTGCCGGTCTCGACCAGGCGCTTCATCACGAAGGGCTTGAAGAGCTCCAGCGCCATTTCTTTGGGCAGACCGCACTGATAGATCTTTAAGTCCGGTCCGACCACGATCACGCTTCGGCCGGAATAGTCCACGCGTTTGCCGAGCAGGTTCTGACGGAATCTGCCCTGCTTGCCGCGCAGCATTTCGGATAAGGATTTCAGCGGACGGTTCGAGGGCCCGGTGACCGGACGGCCGCGGCGGCCGTTGTCGATCAGCGCGTCCACCGCTTCCTGGAGCATCCGCTTTTCGTTGCGGATGATGATCTCCGGCGCTTTGAGCTCCATGAGCCGTTTTAAGCGGTTGTTGCGGTTGATGACGCGGCGATAAAGGTCGTTCAAGTCGCTCGTGGCGAATCTGCCGCCATCAAGCTGCACCATCGGGCGGATATCCGGCGGGATCACGGGGATCACGTCCAAGATCATCCACTCGGGGCGGTTGCCGGACTTGCGGAAGGCTTCCACGACCTCGAGGCGCTTGGTCAAACGCAGTTTCTTCTGACCGGTCGCGGTCTCCATCTCGGTCTTGAGCTGGAAGGCAAGATCGTCCAGATCCAGATCCTGAAGCAGCTTTTTGATCGCTTCCGCGCCCATGCCGGCTTCGAAATCGTTTTCGTATTTCTCTCTTGCCTGACGGTATTCCTGTTCCGTCAGAAGCTGGTTCTTATAAAGGTTCGTCACCGCCGGATCGCCCGGATCGGTCACGATGTACTGCGCAAAATACAGTACCTTTTCCAGGGGCTTGGGCGAAATGTCGAGTAAGAGCCCGAGGCGCGAGGGGATCGCGCGGAAATACCAGATATGCGAGACCGGCGCGGCAAGCTCGATATGACCCATACGCTCGCGGCGCACCTTGTTGGTGGTGATCTCCACGCCGCACTTTTCACAGACCTTGCCGACGTAATGCACCTTTTTGTATTTTCCGCAATGGCACTCCCAGTCCTTCATCGGCCCGAAGATGCGCTCGCAGAACAAGCCGTCGCGCTCGGGCTTCAAGGTACGGTAGTTGATGGTTTCCGGTTTCTTGACCTCGCCGTGGCTCCAGGAACGGATCATCTCGGGAGAAGCAAGACCGACTCTGATTTTATCAAACTCAATGTGTTCCATCCTTGCTCTCCTTTCTTATTCCGCGTCCGAGTCGTAGGACTCGTCCGATTCCTCTGCGGCGGCCGCGGCGCCCTCTTTTTCCGATGCGCCGAGCTCGTCGTCAAACAGCGGATCCACTTCGTCGAAAACGGAAACGCCGATGTCTTCCATATCGACCGTCGGCACGTTGCCCACGGTCTCTTCGGAGACTTCCTTCAAATGGACTTCGTTGTCCTGATCGTCCAGCACCTGAACGTTCAGACCCAAAGACTGCAATTCGCGGATCAAGACCTTGAAGGATTCCGGAACGCCCGGCGTCGGGATGTTCTGACCCTTGACGATCGCCTCGAAGGTCTTCACACGGCCGATCACGTCGTCCGACTTCATGGTCAGGATCTCCTGCAGGGTGTACGCCGCGCCGTAAGCTTCCAGCGCCCAGACTTCCATTTCGCCGAACCGCTGGCCGCCGAACTGCGCTTTGCCGCCCAGAGGCTGCTGGGTCACGAGCGAGTACGGACCGGTGGAGCGGGCGTGGATCTTATCGTCCACGAGGTGGTGCAGCTTCAGGAAGTACATATAACCGACCGTCACGCGGTTATCGAACGGCTCGCCGGTGCGGCCGTCGTAGAGCACGGTCTTGCCGTCTTCCGGCAGTCCCGCTTCGCGCAGGCACTCGAAAATGTCTTCTTCGTTGGCGCCGTCAAAGACCGGGGTCATGACCTTGATGCCGAGCTTCTTCGCGGCAGCGCCGAGGTGGACCTCCAGGACCTGCCCGATATTCATACGGGACGGAACGCCCAAGGGGTTCAGCACGATGTCGAGCGGGGTGCCGTCCGGCAAGAACGGCATATCCTCGGAGGGCAGGATGCGGGAGATGACGCCCTTGTTCCCGTGGCGGCCCGCCATCTTATCGCCCACGGAGATCTTGCGCTTCTGGGCAACGTAAACGCGCACCACGCGATTGACTCCCGGAGGCAGCTCGTCGCCGTTTTCTCTGGAGAAGTTGCGCACGTCCACCACGATCCCGCTTTCACCGTGCGGCAAGCGCAGAGAGGTATCGCGCACTTCTCTGGCTTTTTCCCCGAAGATCGCGCGCAGAAGCCGCTCTTCGGCGGTCAGTTCGGTCTCGCCCTTCGGGGTGACTTTTCCGACCAGGATATCGCCCGCGCGCACCTCCGCGCCCTTGCGGATCACGCCGTCCGGCGTGAGGTCTTTGAGCGCGTCCTCGCCGACGGACGGAATGTCGCGGGTGATCTCTTCCGGCCCGAGTTTGGTATCGCGCGCTTCGTGCGAATACTCTTCGATATGGATCGAGGTGTAAACGTCCTCACGGACCAGGCGCTCGTTGATGAGCACCGCGTCCTCGTAGTTGTAACCTTCCCAGCTCATAAAGCCGATCAGCACGTTCTTGCCGAGCGCGAGTTCGCCGTGATCGGTGGCAAGACCGTCGGCGATGACCTGACCCGCCGTGACCTTGTCGCCGCGGTTCACGATCGGGCGCTGGTTGATGCAGGTGCCCTGGTTGGTGCGTTTGAATTTGATGAGCTGATAGGTATCCGTGCCTTCTTTGCCGGTGATCACGATCTCGTCGGCGGAAACGCTCTCCACCTTGCCCGCGTGGCGCGCAAGCACGCACACGCCGGAATCGACCGCGGCCTTGTACTCCATACCGGTGCCGACCATCGGGGATTCCGTGATCATCAGCGGCACCGCCTGCTTCTGCATGTTGGAGCCCATCAGCGCGCGGGAGTTATCGTCGTTTTCCAAGAACGGGATCAGCGCCGTCGCGACGCTCACCACCATCTTCGGCGACACGTCCATATAATCCACGCGCTCTTTTTCCACTTCGAGGATCTCTTCTCTGCGGCGCGCGGTGACCTTGTTGTTGGCAAAGCGGCCCTGTTCGTCCAGGGGCTCGTTTGCCTGCGCGATGATGTATTGGTCTTCTTCATCCGCGCTCATATAGCGGACCTCGTCCGTCACCACGCCCGTCTTGCGGTCCACGCGGCGGTACGGCGCTTCGATGAAGCCGAATTCGTTGATCCGCGCGTAGGTGGACAGATACGAGATCAGACCGATGTTCGGACCTTCCGGCGTTTCGATCGGGCACATTCTGCCGTACTGGGTGTAGTGCACGTCGCGCACCTCGAAGGAGGCGCGGTCGCGGGACAGACCGCCCGGGCCGAGTGCCGACAGGCGGCGCTTATGCGTCAATTCCGACAGCGGGTTGTTCTGATCCATGAACTGCGACAGCGGAGAGGATCCGAAGAATTCCTTGATCGCGCTCACGACCGGACGGATATTGATCAACGCCTGCGGCGTGACCGAATCGGTGTCCTGGATGGTCATGCGCTCTTTGACGATCTTGTCCATGCGTGAAAAGCCGAGGCGCAGCTGGTTTTGCAGCAGTTCGCCCACGCAGCGCAGACGGCGGTTGCCCAAGTGGTCGATATCGTCGTCGTGGCCGATGCCGTGCGCAAGACAGACTAAATAGTTGATCGACGCGTAAATATCTTCCCTCGTAATATGCTTCGGGATCAGATCGTTCTTGCGATCTTTGAGCGCCGCGACGATATCCGTCTGCTTCTTGCTTGCGGACAGGATCTCGTTTAACACGTCCACGCGCACGCGCTCGCGGATGCCGGCGGCGCTTGCGTCGAACTTCAAAACCTTGGTCAGATCCACCATGCTGTTGGTGAACACGTGAACGACGCTGCCGTCTTCGGCAAACACGTCGGCGGTGCAGACGCCGAGGCGATCGAGGGTATCCAAAACCTCTTCGTCCACCACGGTCCCCTTCTCGACCGCGATCTCGCCGGTGATCGGGCTGATCGCGTCCAGCGCAAGCTCGTGACCGAGGATGCGCTTCGCAAAGGAAAGCTTCTTATTGAATTTATAGCGGCCGACGGCGGAAATGTCGTAACGGCGCGCGTCGAAAAACAGGTTGTTGATCAGAGTTTCCGCGCTCTCCACCAGGGGCGGATCGCCCGGACGCATCCGGCGATAGATCTCCTTGAGCGCTTCTTCGTAAGGCGTGGTATGGTTCGCGCGGGCAAGCTCGCTGATCCCGTCCTTTTCCAGCGTTTGGATGATCTTGGGATCCTCCCCGAACAGCGCCTTGATCTGCTCGTCCTCGGAAAGCCCGAGCGCGCGGATCAGGATCGTGACCGGGATCTTGCGGTTGCGGTCGATCTTGACGTAGAAAATATCGTTGATGTCCGTTTCGTATTCGAGCCAGGCGCCGCGATACGGGATCACCGTGCCGGTCAGGGTGACTTTCCCCATCTTGTCGGTGTTCTTCGCGTAGTAGATGCCCGGGCTGCGGACGATCTGGGAGACGATGACGCGCTCTGCGCCGTTGATGACGAAGGTGCCGTTGT
Source organism: uncultured Ruminococcus sp. (assembly GCA_902796545.1). GTDB lineage: Bacteria > Bacillota > Clostridia > Oscillospirales > SIG627 > RUG14179. The sequence continues at coordinate 14,200 of CADBPF010000022.1, forward strand.
CGGTCATTTTCGGGAAATCGCCCATGTAGATTTCCTGCTCTTTGATCTCGCCGGTCTCCTTGTTGGTCAGGCGGACGCGCACGCGCAGCGGGATCGCGTAGTTCACGTCCCGTTCCTTGCACTCCTCCATCGGATACTTCGGCTTATCCTCGATGGTGTAATCCACGAAGTCGATGAGAAGCTTGCCGGAATAGTCCACGATCGGGGACACGTCTTCCAGCACTTCGCGCAGACCTTCGCTTAAAAACCAGTCGTAGGATTTCCGCTGTACCTCGATGAGGTTGGGCATCTCGAGCACTTCCTTGATCCGGGAAAAGCTCATGCGCGTGTTGGTTCCGAGTTTTTGCGGTGTCATTCGCATGCTAATAGCCACACTCCAATCCTATAATTCCTGCTTCAAAAACCTGTAAATTTTACATCTTCACCAATAAATGTTCACAAAAAGTTTACATTTAAGACCCGTTTGGGCGATTTGGATGCAGTTTATTATTCTATCCAAATTCTGTAAACTTGTCAAGTGTTTTTTCAACTTTTTTTGCGGATCGGTTGTTTGCGCGTTTTCGGGATCCCGCGCTTTGGGTCGCCCGCGCGGGCGCAGACGGCGCCGGATTTTTTCAAAAAAGTATTTGACAAGCAAGTTTCGCTATGCTATGATAGGTAAGTCCGCAAAACGTGCGGGTGTAGTTCAGTGGTAGAATATCAGCCTTCCAAGCTGACTATGCGGGTTCGATTCCCGTCACCCGCTCCACTTCCTTTTCTTTTCGGAGAAAAGAAAAGGAAGCAAAAGAAAAACCGCAGAACGGCAAAAACGCCACTCGAAGCCCCTTGGATATGCGCTTGTAGCTCAGGTGGATAGAGCAACTGCCTTCTAAGCAGTAGGTCGGGGGTTCGAATCCCTTCAAGCGTACCATTACGGTGGGTGTAGCTCAGTTGGTTAGAGCGTCAGGTTGTGGCCCTGAAGGCCGTGGGTTCGAATCCCATCACTCACCCCACAAAAGAAAAACCCGTCCGCAAGGATGGGTTTTCTCTTTAGGGTCTGTCAGCCGGTAAAACGCGGACGCCGATTGACAAACGCGCAAAACCTTGCTACAATTTCCTTACAATTCAATATTTCGGGGTGTGGCGCGCATGGTAGCGCGTGCTTTGGGCTGACAGCCGAGTGCCCGCCGGGGGCGGGCGTGCGAGGCGCATCAGGCGTAGCGATCGGAGTTTTTCAAGCGGTAGCGCGGAAAAACGACAGGATCGCAAGCCGGGCGAGCAAAGCACGGCTCTTCGGGTGAAATTCAATATCAAACTGAATAACGATAACGGGGTGTGGCGCAGTTGGTAGCGCGCGTGCTTTGGGAGCATGAGGCCGCTGGTTCGAATCCAGTCACTCCGACCAAAAACCTTGCGGCGTTGAAACAATCATCAATGGCCGCAATCGTTCTCCATCTGTAACAGCCGTCTGATGCGGTTTATACAGACGGCGCGCAGCGCGGCAAAACGCCGACCGGTGAAAGCGCCGTCGGCACGGAGACGCCGGTCACGATCATAATTCCGGCTAAAAAAGGCGGATCTATATAAAAGCATTTTTGACAAAGAAAGGGAGACACCATGGACGAGAAAACAAACGCTTTAACGCAGAACTTTACGACCGGCAAACTATTCAAGTATGTAATGCCCACGATCCTGGCGGTGCTTCTTGCGTCGCTCTACACGATCGTCGACGGTATTTTCGTATCCAACTTCGGCGGAACGACGGCGTTCGCTGCGATCAACCAGGTTTCGCCTATTTTCATGATCATCGCCGCCATCGGTTTCATGTTCGGTACCGGCGGCAGCGCTCTGGTCGGAAAGGTTTTAGGAGAGGGTGATACCAAGCGGTCGAACGGTCTCTTTTCATTCTTCGCATACGTTCTGATCGGCATCGGCGTGGCTGCCTCTATCGTTCTGACCTTCGCCCTGGAGCCGCTGTTGAACGTTCTCGGCGTGACGGATACGATGATGCCCTTCTGTATCGCATACAGTCAAATCCTGATCCCGGCGATAACGCTTTTCATGCTCCAGTTCTATTTTCAAAGCTTTCTCGCCACCGCGAAAAAGCCCGGCCTCGGACTTCTTTTCACGGTTCTCGCGGGCGTAACGAACGTCGTTGGCGACGCGGTCCTCGTCGGCGTATTATCGAACGGAGACCCCATCAAGGCGATTCAGGGAGCCGCAATCGCGACGGCGGCGGGTCTTTTCGTCGGCGGCGTCATCCCGCTGATCTATTTCGCCTGCAAAAACAAGAGCCTCCTGCGCCTCGGCAGACCGGAGACGGACGGAAAAGCGCTCGCGAAAGCCTGCGGTAACGGATCGTCCGAATTCTTTACCAATATTTCCGGTTCCATCATCAATATGGTTTACAACAGCCTGTTCCTCTATATGATCGGCGATATAGGTGTTGCCGCCTACGGCACGGTGGGATACGTCAACTCGATCTTCACCGCCATCGCTTCCGGCTTCGTGCTCGGCGTCTCTCCGCTGATCTCCTATAATTACGGGGCGGGCAATAAGGACAACTTGAAAAATCTGTATACGAAGAGTATAACGATCGTGTTCGTTTTCAGCGCTGTCGCGACCGTTTTGATCGAAGCGCTGTCGGCCCCGCTGGCAAGCGCGTTCTCCCACGGCGACGAGACTCTTATGCAGATCACGATCGACGGTCTCTCGATCTTCACGCTGTCCTTCCTGTTCAAAGGGATCCCGACCTTCGGGTCCGGACTCTTTACCGCGTTCAACAACGGGAAGGTTTCCGGCATCATCTCGATCGTAAGAACGCTGGTATTCAACCTGGCTACCGTGATCCTCGTACCGATCATTTTCTTCTATGTGTTCGGCTCGAGCTATGAAGCGGCGTTCTACGGCGTTTGGTATTCCGTCGTCTTCTCCGAACTGCTCGCTACGTTTATGACGTTCCGGTACTTAAAGAAATACAAAGAAAAGTATCAGTACGCATAAAAAAGTGAATCTGAATTACAGATCCGACAAGAAACAAATAACGGATGGTCGATCCAAAATAGATCGGATACGAGGGATTACGATCGTATGATCTCACTGTTTATATCTTTTGCCGTTCTGATCGCAGGATATCTCGTTTACGGCAGAGTGACTGAAAAAATCTTCGCACCGGACGATCGCCAAACGCCCGCAATCGCGATAAACGACGGCGTCGATTGCGTTCCCATGAAGAGATGGAAGGCGTTTTTGGTGCAGCTTTTGAACATCGCCGGAACGGGTCCGATATTCGGCGCGCTGATGGGCGCGGTATTCGGACCGGTGGTGTTTTTATGGATCGTGTTCGGTTCGATCCTCGGCGGCGCGGTACACGACTATATGAGCGGCATGATCAGCTCGCGCGAGGGCGGCGCGTCGATCGCCGAGCTTTCGGGCATGTATCTCGGGAAAGCCGCCAAGTGGTTCATGAGGCTGTTCTCAGTCGTTCTGTTAGTGCTTTGCGGCACCGTCTTTGTGACCAGCCCCGCGGGTCTGCTCGACAAGCTCACGCCCGACTGGATGAACGGCACGTTTTGGGCGATCGTCATCCTCGTGTATTATTTGCTGGCGACGCTATTGCCGATCGACAAGCTGATCGGAAAGCTGTACCCGATCTTCGGCGTTCTGCTCATCGTTATGGCGGTCGCGGTGATCGGCGGTATCCTCTTCTCGGGCGGCAAATATACCATTCCGGAGCTGTCTCTTCAAAACCTTCATCCCGCAGAAACGCCGGTGTGGCCGTATCTGTTCATTACGGTCGCCTGCGGCGCGGTATCGGGCTTCCACGCGACGCAGTCCCCGATGATCGCCAAGTGCATCAAGTCCGAAAAAGAAGGCAGGAGCGTTTTCTACGGCGCGATGATCAGCGAATCGGTGATCGCGCTCGTATGGGCTGCCGCCGGCGTGTCCTTCTACGGAACGACGCAGCTTTTGAACGAAGCGCTTTCAAACGGCGCTTCCAGCGTCGTGTATGAGATCTCGACCGGAATACTCGGCACGTTCGGCGGGATCCTCGCGGTCGCGGGCGTTATCATCTGCCCGATCACTTCGGGCGACACCGCGTTCAGAAGCGCACGGCTGATCCTGGCCGAAGCCTTCAGGCTGGATCAGCAAAAGATCCGCAACCGTTTGATTCTCACGATCCCGCTTTTGGCAGTCGGAGGGCTTCTTACGTGGTTTGCGGTCGCCAACGACAGCGGCTTCCAGATCGTATGGCGTTACTTCTCGTGGAGCAATCAGACCCTGGCGATGATCGCGCTGTGGGTAGCGACGGCTTATCTGCTGAAAAAAGGAATCTACCGTCTCGGTTCTCTTGTGACCGCGCTTCCCGCATCGTTCATGACGGCAGTCACCGTGACCTATATCCTAACGGCGAAAGAAGGCTTCCGACTGGATCAAACGATCTCCTGGTTATCCGGCGTTTTCGCGGCATCCGTTCTGTTCGCGGTGTATCTGATCTTTTTGATCCGACGGAAAAAGCAAGCGGGGTTCGGCACGCTTTGATTACCATAGCGTATCGCTTTTCACGCGCGAAGCGCAATATCACTCGCCGCAGGCGAATATAACTGAAAAAAGCGTCTTTTGTCTATCGACAAAAGACGCTTTTTTCATGTCTATGGGGTACGAAAAAGATGGATTTGCGTTTTAGGCGGATGGATTCGGACTTTTGAAAAAGTGCTTTGCGGGGCAAAGCTACCGATTCTCTTCTCTTTTCTCTCTTCTCTCTTCACCGGAAAAAGTTGCGGGGGAGAACGGAGAGAAGAACGAAGAGTGAAGAGTACAAAAAGAAAAAAGCCGCCTTCGGCGACTTTTTCTTTTTGGTGACCCCGGGGAGAATCGAACTCCCGTTTCCGCCGTGAAAGGGCGGTGTCTTAGCCGCTTGACCACGGGGCCACGTGGTAGCGG
>CADBPF010000023.1 GCA_902796545.1 uncultured Ruminococcus sp.
AAAGCAAAAGGCGCTCGTCCGCGCCGAGAAAAACCGGCAGTATAACGATTTCGTCGCCCTGCGCCGCGCCCGCCGCGCCAGAAAAGAGGCGTTTTTGCGCGACTATCAGGCGCGGATGGAAGAACAACGCCGCCGTACCGCCCGCGCCGCCGCAAGACCGACCGCCGCGCGCCGCGCACCCGCCCCCGCCGAAGGCTCGGAGCGCACGCAAGCGCCAAAGAGCGCGCCCGTCCCCCAAGGCCCGGAGCGCCCGGCGCCGAATCCCAATCCCGCCCCCGCGCCCGGCGCCGAACTGCGCACGCCCCCGCCGCAATACCGCAGAGAACCAAAATAAGAATCGTTTGCCCGGTATCGCAGATCATCGGGGCGCATTTTTCCGAAAATGGAGCAAAAAAGAAAACCGCGCAAATGGCGCGGTTTTCTTTTTTTCGGTTCAGTCGATCTTCGGCTCGTACTTCAAGTCGATCGTATAAGGGCAGTTTTCGGTATAGCAAACGCTTTTTTTCAAGCGGATATCCCGGCTGGACGATCCGAGATAAAAATCGTAAACGCCGCTCTCGACCACCCAAGCATGCATCATCGGATTGTAATAGGAAAGGTCGCTTTCGTCCAGAGTAAATTCCACGCGCTTTGCCGCGCCCTTTTCCAAAAATACCTTTTGGAAACGCTTCAATTCCTTACTCGGCTTCACCACGGTGCTCACGGGGTCGCCCACGTAAAGCTGAACGACCTCCTCCCCGGCGCATTCGCCTGTGTTTTCCAGCGTGAAGCTCAACTCGATCTTGGCGCCGTCCACGCGCACGTCAAGATCGCGGTAGCAAAACTCGGTATAGGAAAGCCCGTGTCCGAACGGATAAAGGATCTCCTCCGGGTGCTTGTCGTAATAACGATAGCCGATCTCAAAGCGTTCCTTGTATTCCAGTTTCAGCCCGTCTCCCGGATAGTCGAGATCCGCGCGCATCTTTGTGGGGAAGGTCTCCGCAAGCTTCCCGGAGGGGTTGACCGCGCCGCACAACACGTCGGCAATCGCGCCGCCCGCGGCTTCCCCGCCGAGCCACGCTTCCACGATGGCGCCCGCCCTTTGGCACCGGGGGTCTAAAATCATGGCGCCGCCGTTTTGCAGGATCACCGCCACTTTCTTGCCCATCCGGATCGCAAGTTCGATATAGCCCTCGTAGTTCGGATTCAGTTTCGCCGTGCGGCGGTCGTATTTTTCCGTGTCCTCGGATTCCATCGCGCCCACGAATACTAAAACCAGATCGCAGTCGGCGGCGCTCTTCCAGACCTTCCCGTGCGACGGCCAGATCATCGTATCGGAAAAGGCGGATTTTTGATACGCCTCGAAATACCGGAATTCGATCTCCGGCAGGAGTTTTTGCAGTTCTTCCAGCGGGCTTTCGACGTACTTTCGATCGGGATAGACTTCCGCGCTTCCCTGCCCGCCGATCAGGGGAGATACGGCAAATTCGCCCACCACGGCGACTTTTTTGTATTTTTCCGGGGTGATCGGCAAAACGTGATCGTCGTTTTTCAACAGCACGATCCCGCGCGAGGCGATCTTCCTTGCGATCGCGTGCTGCTTTTCGCGGTCGTACTCCGGTTTTGCCTGCGGCGCGCGCAAAACGAAACCCAGCACCCGCTTGACCGCGCGATCGATCTCATCTTCGCTCACGAGCCCCTGTTCCAGCCCCTGCCGCAGCTGCTCGACGATCTTTGCATTGAGCGGCATCTGCAGATCGAGCCCCGCCCGGACGGCGCGCGACGCGTTGTGCACGGCGCCCCAATCGGATACCGCGATCCCGTCAAAGCCCCATTCGTCTTTCAAAATCGTTTGGAGCAGATACTCGTTTTCCGAACACCAGATCCCGTTGACCTTGTTGTAGCCGCACATAACGGCGTCGGGCTTTGCCTCTTTGACGGCGATCTCGAAGGCTTTGAGGTAGATCTCGCGCAGGGTGCGTTCATCCACTTCAAAGCTTGCCCATTCACGATCCTGTTCCTGATTGTTCACTGCAAAATGCTTCGGGCAGGCGGAAACGCCGCCCGACTGCAAACCGCGGATATAGCCCGCCGCAAGGATTCCGGTCAACACCGGATCTTCGGAAAAGTACTCAAAATTCCGGCCGCAGAGAATATAACGCTTCATATTGAGTCCCGGGCCTAAAAGCATATCGATCCCGTAATGCCTGCACTCGTCTGCCAGAGCGCGCCCCATCTCACAGGCGCTTTCCACGTCCCAGGATGACCCGAGATTGCACAGATTCGGGAAATACGTGCGATCGGCACGTTCTCTTTCTTCGCGGATCCCGTGCGGACCGTCCGCAAAGCAAAGAGAGCGGATCCCGAACCGCTCAATCGCGTAAGTTTCCATATTCGACGCGCCGGAAAGGATGCGCGCCTTTTCTTCAAAGGTCATTTCCGAAATCAGTTTTTCCGTGTCCATTCGTCCGATCCCTTTTCCAAAGCCGAAGACTCGGGCCGCAAAGACCCTGCTATGGGAATCTTAACACCGAATAAGCCGGATTGCAAGATAAAAAAAGGAAAACCCCGCAAAAAATTGCGGGGTTTTCGGGGATCGCTCTTCGATCATTCGTCTTCGTGATCGTGGTCGTGGGTCTCTTCGGAATTGGCAAGATCGGTGAAGTAGTCGATGCTCGCGCCTGCCTCGGAGAGCGCCTCGAGCGGCGAATAGTCGGTTAAGGTATCGCATTTTACGTTCAGAACCTGCGCGTTGGTCAGTCCCGCAAGGGGAGTAAGATCGGAAAGCAGGTTGCCGTCCAGCGTCAGATACACGATCTGGGTCATTTCGGCAAGGGGCTCCGCCGACTCGATCCGGTTTCCGGAAAGCAATACGTAGGCAAGCTTATTCAGACCGCTGATCGGGGACACGTCCGCGATCTCGTTGTGGTTCAGCACGAGATACTCGAGATTTGCCATTCCAGCGACCGGGGCAAGGTCGCTTACACGGTTGTAATCGCCGAAAAGACGACCGAGTTTGGTCAGCGCCGCAAGAGCGGAAAGATCGCTGATATCGTTGCGCGTTTCTTCTTCGTTTTCATCCAGGTTGGAGAAATCCAAGGCGCGCAGCTCGGTAAGATTTGCGATCGGCGCAAGGTCGCTTACGCGGTTGTTGGGAAGAACCAGCTCCTGCAGTTTGGTAAGACGCGCGATCGGCGCAAGATCTTCCACTTCGTTGTTGTCAAGATACAGGCTCTTGAGCTCGGTAAGGCTTTCGATCGGGGAAAGATCGGCGATATGGTTATCGGCAAGCCCGAGCAGGGTGAGTTTCTTTAAGCCGGACAGGGGCTTGAGATCCTCGATACCCGCTTCGTTCAAGGTCAGGCGTTCCAGTTCGGTCAAAGCGGACAGCGGACTCAGATCGCGCAGATCCACGCTTGCGGCGGATACGGTCAGATCAAACAGATCCGGATAAACGGATAGCTGTTCGAGCGAGGTAAACGCCGGGCATTCGTCGATATTCAGATACTCGAGATCGGGGAAGCTTTCCACGAGCGCAAAATCGTCGATCGGCGCGTCGTACTCCACCTTCACGAACAGATCGTCCACGCTCACGAAACTGTCGGCCTCGTCCACGTTCAAGAGATAGTTCTTTTTCAGCCCGGAGATCACGTCGGAGGTGCCGAAGGAAAGCGTGTTGCCCGTGAGTTTGACCGCTTTGATCGAGGAAAGATCTTCCGCGGTGATCGCGCGCGGCGCTTTTTCTAAGTAATCGGAAAGGGCGCTTAAAAGCGTTTGATCGGAGATCAGATCGGATTTCAACTGATAACTGCTCACGCCGATCGCCGCGGCGAAGGCGACGAGCGCTAAAACCAGAAGCGTGATGAAACAAACGTATGCGTTGAACTTCTTTTCCTTTTTGACTCTCATGTCGGAAACCCTTTCTGAAAATGCACTTCCCGCCAAACGGGGACAGGATCAAAATACGCCAAAGAACTCTTCGGCGTATTTTGGAATGATTTAGAAATTACCGCGTTTTTTGCCGACGACGAGCACCGCGGCGCAGATTACGGCGAGCACGGCGATCACGCCGAGCACGATGAAGACCACGTGATCCCCGGTATCGGTGCTGATATTGGAATTCTTCGAGTCGTCTTCTTGTTCGGAGGCGGCGTCTTTACGCACCAGCGCGTCGTAGGCGGCTTTCAGGGCGTCCGCGCGAGCGTCGATCATGTCCTGCGTCAGATCGGCGCTTTCCAGATCCAAAGCGGGATTCTCTTGAAGCGCCGCCTGCAAAGCGGCCCAGGATTCGGCGGTGTAGTCCGCTTCATTGAGCGCGGCGATCCTCGCTTCGATCGCGTTGTATTCATCCAGATACGGCAGATACGGCAGCTGCAGCGCAATCGCGGAGGTCGTCTCGAAACCGTTGAAATAATCTCTCCAACTCACGCTGCCGCTCGGCGGATACTTGGCAAGGATCGCCTCGCAGGTATCGCCGGAGGAGGTCGGCGCAAAGGTGCCGGAGATCACGTCCGGATCGTAACGGCTGCGCCAGAAGTCACCGTTTTTGGTGAGCGCCGCCGCGGTATCCGGGGTCGCGGTACCGTTGGGGTTCAAAACCGTATTTTCCAAAGTCACGGTCATGCCTTCTTCCAGCTGGGAAAGCACCTCGGCGTTGTTATCCGCAAAGAGCTGAGAAGCGTAATAGGAGCTGGAAGTACCCGGCACGTTCACGTGCACATACAGAATAAAGCCGTCCTCCGGCACGGTATTCGCTTCCCGGTTGGCAAGCGGAGTACCCGCCGGATAGAAATGCGTGATCGTAAATTCGTCCGGATTGCCGGTCGGCTCGCACACGAGGCTCGTCCAATCGACGAGCTTCATCCCGTTGACGGAATAAGTCGTAATATCGTAATTGGGGTTGTTGAACAAGATCGCGCTGTTGGTCCAGGCGTAGGCGTAGCTGTTCATCGGGCCCTGCGCGTCGGTATCGCTGTGATAGGCAAAGGGGATATACAACCGTTTGGTCGTCGCGTGAGAGGAATCGAAGGTGTTGTAGCGCAAATCGGCGATCGCCTCGTTCAAGCGGCTCTGCCAGCCGTCCAGCTGCGCCTGGGTCACGTGATCGCGATCCAGCGTTTCCAGAACGGGCTCACATTCCGCGAACACTTCCGCGATCGGCGCCCAGCTTTTCTTGGAATACTCGGTTTCATCCAGGCTCTTTGCCGCGCTGTAGGCGGTCAAAAAGTCTTCCGTGTAAAGCGGCGCGGTCTCGGCAAAGACGCAGGGCGTGCTGCCGGACGGCGTCAGGCAGGTGCCGTACACGCTGAGCTGATCCACGTAGGCAAACGTGGTGACCGGACCGTCCAGGGCGGCGGCGTCATAGTTCGTGTTGTAGCAGCCCAAGGTGAGATGGTCGCCGTCGGTGGAACTGTAGTTGGAGTACGCCGGCGCGGTGAAGGTGGTCGCTTTTTCGCCGTCGATATACAGCGTCACGAGGTTTTCCCCGGTGCCGCATTTCGTATAATCGGTCGAAAGCGTGTAGCGGTGATACGCGGCGCTGCTGCCGACGTCTAAATTGCAGAAATAGACCTCGCGCTTGCTCTGGACGCGGTTGCTGATGCTGGACGCGCTGCCGGTCAAAAAGATGATCGCCTGATGCGTGCCGGTAGTCGCGTTTTCATAGTTTACAAAGGAGAGGATGAATTCCGTCGCGGCGTTGGATCCGCCGACGACCTTGGGATCGCCGTTTTGGTCGCGGTATTCCGCAACGCTTCTCAGATCCAGCACGAAGCCCGCGTAACGACCGAGCAGACCGCCCGCCTTATAGACCGGGCCGCTGACGACGAGCGTTCCGTCGTCTTGGAGCAGCGCGTTGTCCACGGTGGTAAGATCACGAAGCTGTAAGCCGAAATCCAGGGTGCTTCCGGGTAAAACGGTCTTGTCGCCGATCGTGGTCTCGGACAGAGTCACAAAACCGTGATCCGTGGTGTCCGGCTGGGCGGCTTCCACGAAAGCGCGGCGGTAAAGACCGGTGTCCTTGGAGTCGAACGTCGTTTTGTTGTAAAGCTCGATCGCGCCGCGGCGGTAATAACCGGTCGTCGCCTGATCGGTCTGATCGGCGGTCATATCCAGCTTGAATTCAAAGTCTTTCAGCGGCGAAGCACTCTTGTTGTTGAAGCCTAAATTGAGCGCCGCGTGCCATTCGCTCGGCAAAACCGAGGTGTTCGGCCCCTCGTAAGCAGCGACAAGACTTACGGCGGATAAAACCGTCAGGATCACAAGGGTCAATGCCAAAAAACGTTTCATTCGCAATTCTCCTTTTTGGTAAGCGTTTCGCGAAACAACCGTCGGAAACGCCGCTTTTGCGCTCGTTTTGCGCCAAACGGCGACCTGAAAACATATTTGCAGGTTAGTATAACATTTTCTCCCGCGTTTGTCAAGAAAAATGCAAAATCCAACTTCTGTCAGACGCGCGCGCGGACGTGCGAAAAAAAGCCGCGTTCTTTCTTGCAAAGGCGCACAAAAACCGTTATAATGAAAGTCAAGGCAATCCGCGGATCCGCCGCACGGCAAAAAAGGAGTTTTCATTTGATCCATTGGGTATCCGGGCCCGCTTACGCGGGCAAGACCACGCTCTTGTACCAACTGACGCAATCGCTTTGCGCCAGGGGCGAGCGCGTGTTCTTTTTCGTGCCCGAACAGCAAACCGCCGAGGCGGAAGCGGAATTGTTCCGGCGCTGCTCCAACCGCGCCAACGAGACCCTGGAGGTCTTGAATTTCCAGCGTCTGCCGAACCGCGTGTTCCGCACGCTCGGGGGACTGGTCAAAAGCGATTTCGGGCGCACGGAGCGCGCGCTTACGCTTGCCCGGATCATCGAAGGGTTCCGCGACCGCCTGCCGCTTTTTTCCGCCGCCTTGAAGGACGCGGATCTGCTCGGCTCCCTTTTGAGTATGATCGAGCTTTTCCTGCGTTCCGACGTGAGCGCCGAAACGCTGGAGAGTATCGCGAAAGATCCCCGCATCGAGAAAGAGAGGCAGCTGCAGCGGAAACTAAGCGAGCTTTCCCTGTTGTGCGCCGCCTACGAAAAGGCCGGCACCGAACTCTGCCGCGGCCGCACGCCGGACGAACTGCGCCGCCTGATCGAACGATTGGACGAACGAAGCGACTGCAACTTTTTCGAGGGCGTCACGGTTTGTATCGACGGTTTTTACGATTTCACCGCGCCCGAATACGAACTGATCCTGCGCATGGGGCGCATGGCAAAGGATCTGTACGTGACCTTTTTGGTGCAGGAGGGGCAGGAAGACCTGTTCTTCCGCTGTGAGCGCGCAAAACGGACGTTGGAGCGTCTGTGCCGCGATCTGGAATGCGAAACGATCCGTCCGGAAGAACTGCTGCGCGCACGTGAAAATGAGGCGCCGGAGGATCTTGCCTTTTTGTGCGATCACGTGATCAACGCCCCCAAAGCGCCGTATCCGAAGGTCCCCGAGCGCATCCGCGTGAAAAGCGCCCTTTCGCCTTTGGAGGAGGTGCGCGGCGCCCTGCGCGAGATCTTTTTATTGCACGCGCAAGGCAAGCTCGACTATTCCGACTGCGCGATCCTTTATCGCAGCGGCGCGCTGTACGACCCGCTGCTGCGTGAGGAAGCCGCCCGCGCCGGGATCCCGCTTTATACCGGCGAGCAAAAAAGCCTGCTGTTCCACCCCCTTTCTCTGTTCTTCCGCTCCGCCGCGCGCATCGCCTCCGGCGACACGCGCCGGGAAACGCTGATCGAGCTCTTGCAGACCGGGCTTTTGCCGTTGTCGCCGGGCGAGATCGGGCTGTTGGAGCGCTATCTCAACACCTGGGATCTGTCCGGCGCCGCGCTGTATCGGAAAGACCCCTTCACCGCAAATCCGCGCGGTTATCAAAAGCCGCCCACCGAACAGTCGAGGATCGCGGCAAACGAGGAATTAGAGCAGATCAACGCCGCAAAAGACACGCTCTTTTCCAAACTGGAACGCTTGAAAGAAGCCTTTGCCGCGCCGGATTTTGCCGGAAAAGTCAACGCCCTGAAGGCCTTTGCCGAATCCTGCGGCGTGCCGGACCGGATCAGCGAAAGCATCACCGCCCTGCGCGGCCGCGAGCGCTTTTCCGAGGCAAGCGTGGAAGAAGGGCTTTTTTCCGCTTGTCTTAGCGCCTTGGACGCGCTTGCCGCGCAGACAGGCGAGGTCGGACCGGAACTTTTCAACGTCTATCTGAAACTTGCGTTTTCGTTTTTATCCGTCGGG
>CADBPF010000024.1 GCA_902796545.1 uncultured Ruminococcus sp.
AACGGCTTCGGCGTTTGCACCTTCAAAAACGCGACCGTGAGCAACTATATGCAAAAAAACGCGCTGCTGACCGCGGAAGCGGAAGAAGCATAAACGGATCCACGGCAACCTGAAAACGATCCCGCAGACTGCGGGATCGTTTGTTTATGTTAGCTTGCATAATAGACCTCGGGCACCTCGCCGCTCAAAACGGTCTGCACCAAGGGACAGGTCAAATCCAGGTTTTCCTCCCTGCCCTCGCCAAACGGCAACAGGAGCCGCACGCGCAAGCACACGCGGGCGTTCACGCAGAAAAGCGTCTGGTTGATCCCGCCGGACTGGAAACTCTGTTCGAGATCCACTTCGGCGGCGGAAACGGGCAAAAGCCGCACCGTGATACCCGGGCCGTGCCCCGAAAGCAGAGCGCCGCCCAAAACCGTGCCGAGCGGGATTTCGATCTCGGTATAGCGCGCTTCGCGCAGAACTTCGATGATCCGATCGGAAAACGCGCGCCGGAGTTCGTTCAATTTCGACGCGCTGCACGAAATAAGCGTCAGTTTCCCCTGCTCGTTGTAGGTGCATTCCAATAAATCGTCCGCGTTCTCCAACACCGCGGTCGCCTCGTTGACCGCCTCCTGCGCGAGAACACGCGCCTGCTTATCCGCAAGATCGGCTAAGAGTGGTTTCAGCCGAACGGCAAAATACAGATAGCAGGTCCCGAAAAGCAGCAAAATCGTGATAAGAAAAATCAAAACACGCCGTTTAAGCCGTTTCATAAATACCTCCGCTCGGACAGTATGCGACAAATGCGAAAAAAGTGCGCTTTTTTTGAAAAAACGGGCGCTTTTTTTGCCGTTTTTCCTTGCAATCGGCACGATTATTTGTTACACTCTTGGTATCGGATCAAAATAGATAAAGGAGGTTTCCGGACCTATGGTTTCCCGATATCCCGTGAAAAAGATCCTGATTGCCGGACGGCCGATCAGCGATTTCGCGATCAGCTACGACCGAATGCTCAAACCCATGAATTACGCGCACATGTGCAACGTGCTGCAGCGCTACATCGCCTATACCTGCGGCACGATCTGCAACGTCCACCGCGGAATGTGGCTCAAGGACACTCCGGAGTTCATCGTCGGGCCCTGCTCGAAAAACCCCGCTCTTCCCGAAAATCTGGGAGAAGACACCGTATATATTGAAGTGAAAGACGGAAACGTGCATCTGACCGGCGAAGGCACCCGCGGTCCGGTCTATGCGGTCTTTCAATTTTTGGAACGCTTCCTCGGTTGGCGCTTTTTCACCAAGGACCTTGAATTCTGCAAGCCGCAGGAGGTCATCGACATTCCCGAAGGCGCGAAATATATCTACACTCCGCCGTTTTCCTATCGTCAGGAGAACTGGGAGTCCGCCTTTAATACGGAATACGCCGCCAAACGCATGATCAACGCGCAGGCCTGCCTGACCGACGCTTACGGCGGCGGCCACCACTACGTGCGGCACCTGCAATGCCACACCTTTGACGATTTGATGCTCAAGCGCGATTATCCCGACCATCCCGAGTATTTCGCCGACGTGAAAGGCGAAGACCAGGACAGCGACACCCAGCCGCCGCCCGACGGCATGGAAGAACTGTGCCTGACCAATCCGGACGTTTTGAGGATCGTGACCGAAAAGATCGGCCACTGGCTGGAACGGGAACGCCATCCGCGGCTCGTTTCCATTTCGCAAAACGACAACGCCAACGGCTACTGCCGCTGCAAAAACTGCCGTGCGCAGGGCACGCCGACCGACAACTATATCAAGTTCGTTTCCAAAATCGCCGATCACTTCAAGGACAAATACCCGAAAGTGATCTTTGAAACGCTCGCCTATCACTACACGCAGTCGCCGCCGTCGAAAGGCGTGAAGATCCCCGACAACGTGGGCGCGCGTCTGTGCAGCATCCGCTGCTGCGCCGCGCATCCCTTCACAGGCGACAATTTTGAAAACGCGAAAAACCACATTTTCCTAAAAGACCTGAAAGCCTGGTCGAAGGTCTGCAAAAACGTGTCCGTTTGGGATTACGAGATCAATTTCCACAACTACCTGATGCCCTTCCCGAACTTTGAGGTGATGCGTCAGAACGTGGCGCTGCACTACAAGCTCGGCACGAGCCACCTCTTTATGCAGGGCAACGCCGAACACTCCGGCGAATTCGGTGAATTGCGCGGCTATCTCTGCGCCAAACTCTTATGGGAGCCGCAGATGACCAAAGCGCAGTACTACGCGCATATGAACGAGTTTTTGGAGGCCTACTACGGGCCCGGCTGGCGCAATATCCGCAAGTTCATCGACCTGTTGGAAAAAGCCGCGCACAAGGTAAACCACCATTTCGCGTACTACACGCCGCCGGTCGGTCAGCTGTGCAATCCGCAGCGCGAGTATATCATCGACCGCAACGATCTGGAATTTTTCGCCGAAGGCGAAAAACTCTGGGACGCCGCGATCCGCCGCGCCAAAACGCCGGAGCACAAAGAACACGTGAACCGCTCGCACTTGAGTTTCCGTTATCTGAAGCAGAGCGCGGATTACGAGCGGGAATATTTAAACGGCACCGAGGAACAAAAACGCGCCTACGTGGATGAAAACGAGTCGCTGCTGCAGGATATGATTTTAAGCGGCGTCAGCATTTCCGAGGGGATCTTCGTGCCGGCAAAATACGATCCCACCCGTCCTCCCTACACCTGGACCGGGAGAATGGAGCCTTGAGCGGGATCCGCGCGATCCTCTTTGATCTGGACGGCACGCTGCTCGATACGCTCGGCGATCTGCACACAAGCTTAAACGAATCGCTGACGCAAAACGGTTTTGCGCCCCGCACGATCGACGAAACGCGCGCTTTCGTCGGAAACGGCATTGCAAAGCTTGTTGAACGCGCCCTGCCGCAGAACGCGACCGCCGCCGATTTTGACGCGGTATTCGATTGCTTTGGCGCGCACTACTCCACGCACTACGCGATCAAAACGCGCCCCTATGACGGGATCCCGGAGCTGCTGGAGCGCCTGCACGCGCGCGGGATCCGGATCGGCGTCGTATCCAACAAGTTCGAGCCGATCGTAGCCGATCTGTGCAAAACTTATTTCGGCGCGCTCATCGACGCGCCCGTGGGCGATCGTCCCGGTCTTGCCCGCAAGCCCTCTCCGGAGCCTGCCGTCGAGGCACTGCGCCTGCTCGGATGCTCGCCGGAGGACGCCCTGCACGTGGGCGATTCGGACGTGGATCTCGAGATGGCGAAAAACGCGCGTCTGACCTGTATCAGCGTTTGCTGGGGATTCCGGACGGAGGCTTTTTTGCGCGCGCACGGCGCAAACCTTCTTGCCCGCACCCCGGATGAATTGGAACGATTGATCCAAAACAGAATCCTTTAAGGAGTTGATGGACTTTGGCGGAATGCACGCACGATTGCTCGACCTGTTCTTCGAATTGCGCCGAGCGCGAGATCCAAAAAGAAAAACTCAACGATAAAAGCCGCGTCAAACGCGTGATCGCCGTGATGAGCGGCAAGGGCGGCGTGGGAAAATCCATGGTGACGAGCCTGCTTGCCGTCGCCGCCGCGCGCCGCGGACTCAAAACCGCGATCCTGGACGCGGACGTGACCGGCCCTTCGATCCCGCAGGCCTTCCATCTGAAGTCCCGCGCGGATACGGACGGTGAATTTCTCTATCCCGTCGCCTCCAAAACCGGCATCGAAATCATGAGCTTGAATCTGCTGTTGGAAAACGAGACCGATCCGGTCGTCTGGCGCGGTCCCGTGATCGCGGGCGCGGTCAAACAGTTCTGGACCGACGTAATCTGGCGCGACGTCGATTTGATGTTCATCGATATGCCTCCGGGAACCGGCGACGTGCCGCTGACCGTGTTCCAGTCCATCCCGGTGGACGGGATCATCGTGGTCACGAGCCCGCAGGAATTGGTCGGGATGGTTGTGGAAAAAGCCGTGAATATGGCAAAGCTCATGAACGTGCCGCTGCTTTCCCTGATCGAGAATTTCTCGTTCTACGCCTGCCCCGATTGCGGCGCGCGCCACGAACTGTTCGGAAAAAGCCGCGTGGAAGAAGCCGCGAAAACTTACGGGATCGGCAATTTCGCGCGCCTGCCGATCGATCCGAAGCTGGCACAGGCCGTCGATCAGGGGATGATCGAGCTATGCGACACGCAGAACCTGGAGCCGGTTTTAGACGTGATCGAAGCCTAAATTGTGAACGTGCGCTTTGCAGGCTTTCGCCTGCAAAGCGCGTTTTTTCAGGAGAAGCCATGAAACGCCGAAAATCTTTTCACTTTGATCGCCTTGCCGCGCTGATCTTCGCGCTGTGTCTCCTCACGCAGGCGCTGATCTGCTGTGCGCCGGGACCGGCGACGCAGAACACCATTCCCGTGGAAAACACCCCGGGCGCGGAGACGGTCGGGCACGAATTCCCGGTACAATCGATCCGCCTGGGAGATACGGATATTTCCGAATTTACGATCTGCTACGATCCGTATCTTGAAAATCCCTACGGCTATATGGCGGGCGAACTGCGCCGCTATATCGCCGCGACCTGCGGAGCGGTTCTGACGGTCTATCGCGGCGTGCCCGAACAGGAAAACCATCTGATCCTGCTCGGTCCGATCGAAGGCAACCCCGACGTGGAGGACACGCTCGGCGAGGACGGGATCTATATCGAATATTCGGACGGCGTGCTGCATCTGACGGGTCAGGGCACGCGCGGTCCGGTGTACGCCGCCTTTACGTTTTTGGAGGAATACCTCGGCTGGCGCTTCTTCACCAAGGATCTGGAGACCTGCAAACAACAGGATCGGATCGAGATCCCCGAGGGACTAAAATACACCTACACGCCGCCCTTTTCCTTCCGTCAAACGCTTTGGGAAAGCACGCTGGACACGACCTATTCCGCAAAGCGCAAGCTCAACGTGCAGTCCGGGATCGAGCTCGGGCTCTCGCTGCCGCCGCGCTACGGCAAGGGCATCCGCTACGTAAAAGACCTGGGGCAGCACACCTTTGACGACCTGATCACGAAAAACGAATACCCCGATCATCCCGAATACTTTGCCGATCTGGTCGGCGACGGCTCGATCCCTGCCGGCACCGAACCGCGCGCGGGTATGGAAGAACTGTGCCTGACCAATCCGGACGTTTTGGATATCGTGATCGAAAAGGTGGCGTCCTGGCTCCGTACGGAAGAGGACCCGCGCCTCATTTCCATTTCGCAAAACGACAACATAGACGCCTATTGCCGCTGTGACAACTGCCGCGCGCAGGGCACGCCGACCGATAATTATCTGAAATTCATCTCCAAGGTAGCGGATCATTTCAAAGACGAGTACCCGGAGCTGATCTTTGAGATGCTCGCCTATGAATACACGCAGTCCCCGCCCTCGGAGGGTGTGGAGATCCCGGCAAACGTCGGCATCCGGCTTTGCAGTATCTCGACCTGCGCGGCGCACGCCTTTGACGAAGATCAATATCCCCACTTCAAAAACCAACGCTTTTTAAGCGACTTGAAGGGCTGGCTTGCCGTCTGCGACAACGTTTCCGTTTGGGATTACGTGACCGATTTTTCCTACTACCTGACGCCGTTTCCGAATTTTGAAATCATGCGCCGAAACGTGCGGCTCCACGCGGAATACGGCACGCGCAGGCTCTTTCTGCAGGGCAATTTCCTGCGCTCCGGCGAATTCGGGGAGCTGCGCGCCTATCTGTGCGCGAAGCTCTTGTGGGAGCCGTCCATGAGCGAATCCGACTACTACCGGCACATGGACGAGTTTCTGGAAGCCTATTACGGCGAGGGCGGGCAAAGCTTGCGTCAATATCTCGCGCTCTGCGAGACCGCCGGGCACAAGGGCAACCACTTTTCCTATTACACCCGTCCCTGCGGGCTCGTCGATAACCAAGCCGTTGATCGCATCTTCGATCCGGACGACACGGAATTTTTATCGCAAGCGCAAAGCCTCTGGGATCAAGCCTTTGCCGCGGCGAAGACCGACGAGCAAAAAGAGCACCTTTCGCGCTCGTATTTGAGTTTTCGCTATCTCAAGCTCTCCTGCGACTACAAGCGCGAATGGATCGACGGCGACGAAACGCAAAAGCGCGCCTATGAAGAAAGCGCCGCCGGGCTGTACCGGGACATCCTCTTCTATAACGTCGGCCCGGCGGAGGGACAGAACGTGCCCACCCGATACGATCCCCAAAAGCCGCCCTACACCTGGACGGGGCACAGCAATCCTTAAACGACCCCCCTTTTGCGGTTTCTCTTTCTTTTTTTCAGAAAATGTGATATGATAGTTTCCGGTATTTCCGTTGACCGAAAAACAAAGGAGCGTTCTTTATGAAATCACGTCTGGCAAGCGTCGTTTTGTGTGTGATCGCGTTTATTTTATCGCTGGTTCTGATGCTGCACCTGATCGAGCTTTCCGGCCATACGCCGCCGGACGTCGGAGACGGCACGAAAACGGATCCCACGCAGGTGACCGACCCCGTTTCCGACAGCACGCCGGAGGACGTGAGCGTGCTCGTGACGAGCGAGGACGGAGTGCTTGCGCTTGCCAAAGAAAGCCGCGATTTTATCACCCGCCTTGCCACGGGTACGGATAAAAACTACACGACCGCCCTGCCGAAGCTGATCCAGAAATGGCAAAACGCCGCCGATTATCTGTCGGAAAATCAAAATCCCGCCGGCGCCGAGGTCTATCGCACGCTCGCCGAGGTCTTTGATACGATCTCTTCCACCCCCTTTGCCGACACCGCGGACTTCAACGCCCGTATGCCGGAATTTTTGAACGCCCTCGATACCGCCTACGCCGGCCTGACCGACCAAAACGAGCTTCTGTTCCCGATGCTCGATACCGGCGCAAGCGGCGATTGCGCGCTTGCCTGTCTGTCCGTTTTCCGTCAGCAGATCGTCAAGCCCGGCACGATCACCGTGACCTTCACGGGCGAGATCTCCATGGGCGACTATCTGAACAAAAACGACTACTACGACAAATACGCCGAAACGGGCGTCAATCCTTTGGGCGGCGTGAGCCCCGTGCTTTTGACCGACGATATTTCCTTTGCCGCGCTCGACGCGCCGCTGACGACCTCCACCGAGCCGACCGTCGCCGCCTCCGCCGCGTTCCGCGGCAAGAAGGTGGACACCTACGCAACTTACTTAAAAGAGGCGGGCTTTGACGTGATCTCCTTGTCCGGCTGCCATCTCCGCGATTTCGGAGACGCGGGCTACGAGGACACGAAAGCGGCTTTGGAAAAAGCGGGACTCACCGTGGCGGAAAACGGCAAGATTGCCTACTTTGACGCCGCCGCCGGCAAAACGGCGATCCTCTCTTACAACCTGATCGGTCAGGGCGACGTTCGTTACACCGAGGTGCCCAAGGCGCAGATCGCGGAAGCCCGGGAAAACGGCGCGAAGCTCGTGATCGTGTATTTCCACACCTCCTCCGTTTCCGGCGACAATCAGGCAAGCGCCGCGATGGCAAACACTCTGCGCGACGCGGCGGACAACGGTGCCGATCTCGTGCTTTGCTCCCACTCCCCCGAATGGCTCGGCATCCTCGAGCAGGAACACGACGGGATCCGCACCCCGCTCTTGCTCTCGCCCGGGCCGCTCTCCTACGGCGCGGATCTCAACGCCGGCACGACGCGCGCCTACCTCGTAAGCCAGACCTTTACCATGGCGGACTCCCCCGCGGCGCCCGGCACGCTCCGGATCTTTCCGATCGACAATCACTCCGTGGGTGCGGACAAGACCTGCGCACCGGAACTCTTTTTGGATTCCGAGACCGCGCAGGAGCTCGCAAACGAGCTCTACGCCGCCCTGCCGGAATACGCCGGCCGTCTGACGGAAGGCGCCCTGAATTTCGTGCAGATCACAAAATGATTTTGTGATCCCCCGCTTTTCTTTTTCGAGAAGAAAACGGATAAGCCGCATCGGATCAAAAAGAAAACCTCCGCGTCCCGCGTAAGGACGGCGGAGGTTTTTTACGGGTCCGGAGCCGGTACAAAAAGGCGGCGCTCAAGTCAAAAGCGTGACGACCGGCGTTACCTCAAAGGGGTTTTCCAGGATCGCGTTTACGGACTGCTTCATCGCTTCCAGATACTCCGGCGTGAATTCGTAGGAGGCGGGATGGTAATGGATACTGTCCACCGGCACGCCCTTGAGCGTGACGTAATACGCGTAACCCGCGATGACGCAGGCCTTCGCGTTCAAGTGATAGCCGTCGGCCGTCAAGGTATCGCCGATCGGGGAGGTGCGCATATTCTGGATCGCGGTCCCGGAAGCAACGATATAATCAAACGCGTCGTTTGGCAGGATCTCAGACTTGGTCGTATCGCAGATCGCGCGATACATGGTCATCTGATCGGAATCGTAGAGGGGGAATTTCGAGTGGGTGGCGTTTTGCTGATACGCCCAGGTCATGTGCCAAACCGTCCACCCGTCTTTGACGGTGCGGGTTTCCTTGATAAACTGCAAAAGCTCTTCCAGATACGGATGATAGGAGTCGGGTTGGCCGGAAAGCCCGCTGACCTGCTGTAAGGATATGATGTCCCAGTCCTCTTCCATAATCGCGTCCTTCAAGCTGTAATTCGGATGCTGATAGGATTTGGACGTGGTATCCCATTTATAAAAGATCTGATAGGTCGCTTCCCCCTTGGCGCAGAGCGCGGCGCGTTCCAGACTGCCGCTGTCCGTATGCAGATTGCCCATGATGATATTCTTTTCGCCGTGCGCCGTCATGATCTGGTGCAGGCAGGAAAAGGCGTTTCGGGAAAAGCTGTTCCCGATCGCAAGAATTTTGATAAACCCGTCCTGATTGACGTCTAAATCGCGTCCTTTGATCTCCATCGGTATTTCCTCCACGCGGATCGTAGTTACGGTATCGGGTACCGCGACAGCGGCGTTGACGCTTGCAGCTAAAACCTCCAGATCGTCCGACCCGAACAGCTCGTCGCTGTCGTCCCGGATCTGACCTCTGTGCCGCATACATTCCAATTCATCCTCGGCAAGCATGCTCTTGTCGGGAATAAACTTCGGCGTTTGGATCGTTTTTCCCGTGAGAGACTCGTACCACGTATAGCCTGCGAGATATTTTCCGAAAGGACTCAAGTGGTGACCGTCTTTCGTCAGGGTGTCGCCCATATAGGAAGAACGCGCGTTCTGTACGGCGGTGCCCGCCGGGATGATAAAGGAAAAATCGCGGGTCTCGGAGACGATTTCCTTGACGGCGTCAACGATGCAGGCGTACATATTCATTTGATCGTTGCCGTAGTTTATAAAAGCTTCGTGTGAAGAGTTGCCCTGATACGCCCAGGTCATCTGCCAGGCAAACCGGAGATCGGGGTTAGAGCATTTTTCCCGGCAAGCCGAAACGATGTCGTACAGATAAGGGAAGAAAGAAGCGGCGCGGCCGGACAGCCCGCTGAATTGATGGATGACGATCAGATCCCAATCGCAGTAGGAGATCGCCTCCGAAAAGCTTCTGTTCTCCGTGACGGTGTGCCCGTTTTCATCGTAGAGATGCCAGCGATAAACGGCATCGTCGCTTTCGATATTCCGGGCGTGATTCTCCAGCGTGGCGGAATCCAGATAGAGATAACTCAACAGCACGTCTCTGCCCTCTTCGGCCCGAAAGATATCGGAAAGAAATCGCAGCGCGTCGCCGGAAAAGCTGTTCCCGATCGTCAAAACCTTCAAGCGGGACGGAAAGTCGGCGGAAGAAACGGTGTTGAACGCTTTGGGTTCGATGATTTCGGGCGCGGGCTCGGGCGCCGGGCTTTCGGTATCGGAACAGCCGGTCAAACAAAGCGGCAGAGCGATCAAACAAAGCGCGAGAAGCAGGGATAAAAACGATTTCATAAAAATACCTCTTTTTTCAAAAAGTAGAGCGGATCGGTAAAACCCGATCAAAAGCGGACGATCGGGATCTACTTGCGATCCCGAAACGACAAAACGAGCAAAACGACGGGGATGACGAGGGCGACGGTGCAAAGCACGAGACGCCAGGGGCTTTGGTTGACGAAAAGCCCGAGACAAAGACAGAGAAAGGAAAAGGCAAGCAGAGCGGTAGTCCATTTTTTCATCGGCGCAAAGCCTCCTTTCACCGGGTATTGTATCATAGCGCGCCGCATCTTTCAAGTATCAAAATGGGCGCAGAGCCTGCGCGCCGTTTGCAATCGTAATGCCGTTTTACGCTTTGGTGAACACCATTTCATCCGAGCCGATCAGGTCCTCCAATTCGTCGCCGTACAGGGTGAACGTGTTGCCGGTCAGATCGAATTCCACAAGCTCGTCGTCCATGTAAAGATCGCCGTCTTTGACAAAATACTCACCGTCCGCCTCCTC
>CADBPF010000025.1 GCA_902796545.1 uncultured Ruminococcus sp.
GCGATGTTGATGGCGTTGTCCAGTCTGTCGGCGTAATCGAAGAACATGTCGGAAGCTTTTTCGACGTACTCTGCCATATCCTTCTTGACGCTCGCGTCATCCGCGGCGATCTTGGCGGCAAAATCCATGGCGGTTGCCTTGTCCATATAAAGCGGAGAATTCAGCACGTCCGTTACCAGGGCGTTTCTGCGGCCCTCGTCTTCCACGTACAGAGCGCCGTAATAGGACAGATGGTCCGTGTAAATGACCAGCTCCTGCTTTGTTTCGTCCACCTCGAACAGAACGTCCTCCCATTCGCCGGTCTCGTCGTTTTTATATTTCGCGCCAACGCATTTCGCGGGATCCTGTCCTTTTTTGCAGTAGGTCGTATCGTACGGGATCCGGATCGTGATATAGTCTCCCAATTCGTGCAGATCGCCGAGCTTGATGTCGTACACGTCGATCTTATACCCGTCTTCCGAATGGTCTTCGCCGGCTTCTTTTTTGACGGACAGCTCCGCTTCTCCGTCCAATACGTAATCTCCGACGTCAACCGTAACGCCGTTTACGACCGCACTCGTGTTTTCCGGTGACAGGACCGCGTTTTGGGTCGCGCCGATATTGCCTCCCGCGCCGCTGCAAGCCGAAAGCAGCATGGAGAGAGCCAATAGAAGTATTGCGGCTTTTAATCTCTTCTTTCTCATCGTGTTTCCTCCCGATACAGGTGAGTTTTTCGGCACAGCTGATTTTCATAAAACCGTTATCGATCGCAGTCTTCATTCAAAAGTAAAGTTTCGTAAAACAACTCTATAACTGATTATAAGATAAAATCCAACAAAAAGCAACAACGGGTCGCTTCTTTACTTATGGAAATTGCAGAATGCCGTTTGAAGACCGTATGGTTCTCGCTTTTTCACTTTTTATGGTTATAGCGGTTCATGGCCTCGGTCGGGTTATTTTGTAGCAGTAAGGAAAGCGCGTCACAGACGTGCGGGAAGGTTTCGGCGATCAAAAGCTGCCGGTCCGCTTTGGAAAAGTCGGATAATACCCAGTCGATCTGCTCTTCGGGGCTTTTCGGCTCGCCCACGCCGATGCGGACGCGGGAAAAAGCGTCGCTTTTCAGGTGCGCGATGATGCTCTTTAAGCCGTTATGCCCGCCGTCCGAACCGCCGGTGCGCACGCGGATCATCCCGCAAGGCAGGTGGATATCGTCGGACAAGACGATGAGCTTTTCCGCGGGCAGCCGATAAAAGCGCATCGCCTCCGCCACAGAAAGCCCGGATTCGTTCATATAGGTCTGCGGCAATAAGATCAGCCCGCGGCGGTTTTCCGTTTCGACTTCGGCGCAGAGCGCGTGAAAGCGCGCGCGCTTCGGGGTGAGGGAAAGCGCGTCCATCCAGAACGCCGCGGCGAGAAAACCCGCGTTATGGCGGGAATTTTCATACTTTTTTCCGGGGTTTCCGAGCGCCGCCACGACGAAATCCACGCTCGGTTTTTTGAAAGAAAACAGCGGCATAAAACTCCTTAATTTCCGGTTCAGGTCAGATCGCAGAGCGTGCGGATGATCGCGCCCGCAAGCACGTTGCCCGCGGCGGGCGGCACGAAGGATACGCTCGGTAAAACGTCGCCGGAAAGCCCTCTCGGTGCTTCCGGAGAGAACACGACGGCAACGTCGTCCAATCCCTTTGCGCGGCAGAGCGAACGCATTTTTTTGGCAAGCGGACAGCCGAACGACCGGTACAGCGTGCCGAGACGGAATTGCGCGGGGTCGAGTCTGCCGGCGGCGCCCATGGAGGAGATCAGAGGGATCCTTGCCCGCTGCGCTTCCTCGATCAAAAAAACCTTCGCGTCCGTGTCGTCGATACAATCGGCGATCATGGTAAAGCCGCTCAGATCGATCGGGTCCGTGCGTTTGTAAAAGCGCGCGACCGGATGCACGCGCATCTGCGGCGCGATGGCAAGGCAGCGTTCTGCGGCGATCGCCGCTTTTTCTTTTCCGACGGTATCGCGCGTGCAGAGCAGCTGACGGTTGAGATTGGAGGGGGCGAAACGGTCGCCGTCGATCAGCGTCAGCTCTCCGACGCCCGCGCGCGCCAAAGCCTCCACGACCGCGCCGCCGACGCCGCCGACGCCGAATACGGCGACGTGGCTTTCCGACAGGCGCCGAACGCCGGATATTCCGAACAAGGGCAGAGAGCGTTCAAACAGCGGATCCATTCCATTCACCTCAAAGAAATATTTTAGCATAAAGAAACGAAGATTTCAACCGGCGGGCAGTTTGTTTTCCGCATTTCGGGAAATCCGAAAAACCTCTTGCGCGACGCCTGAAAAACGGGTATAATAAAACTACGTATCGGAACCAGTATCGAAAAGCGGAGCGATCAAAGCCTTGGACAAACGACCGGTCGGCGAAACGCCGGAGATCCCCGTGGAAAGAATCGCGCAGCGCAGAGCCGTAAGCGGCGTGCGCCGCGCTCGTCGCGCGCCGGAAAAACCGAGTACCCCGCTGACGGAGTCTTTGGAACGGCTGACGCAGGACGATTTCGGCAATAAAGGCCGCCGCAAGCCCAAACGCCGCGGCTTTACGGTCACGCAATGGATCGCGCTTTCGCTTTGTCTTGCCGTGTTCCTCTTTGCCGCCTACAAGGTGATCGTGGACTTGTTCGATTACGCGGAGGCGCAGAAGGAATACAGCGCGCTCGCGGAACTCTTCTATCACGGCGTGGGCGCGGACGACACGCTGGTTAAGCCCCTGCCCGGCCCCACGACCATGGACCTGCTCACCGCGATGGAAACGCCCGTGGAGGAAGAGAGCTCTCTGCTTCCCGGCACGCCGTCGGACAGTTATCCGATCATCAAGGCGCGCCTGCAAAAATTGAAGGCGCTCAACCCCGATACCTACGGCTGGCTCTACGTGAGCGGCACGAGCATCGATTATCCCGTGGTGCAGAGCTCTTCCAACGACTATTACCTGCGCCGCGGCTTTTACGGCAATTTCCTGAACAGCGGATCGATTTTCGCGGATTCCACCTGCTCTTTGCCGTCGGAGAACCGCAACACCGTGATCTACGGGCATAATATGAAAGACGGCACGATGTTCCACACTCTGCACAATCTGAAAAACCGTCAGTATTTCGATTCCGCCGAGATCCGTCTGATGACGGAGGAGGGCATTTTCGTGTACGAGGTCTATTCCGTCCACGTGCCCAAGGAATCGGATATGTTTTTCCATACGAGTTTCAACGACGCGGGCTGGCGCGAATTCTTGCGCTGGACCAAAGAGGATTCCGTTTTCGTCCGCCAGGATCTGGAGCTTAAGGAAACCGACCGCGTGATCACGCTGTCCACCTGCACGAACACCACCACGGAAGAGCCGTATCGCTTCGTGGTGCACGGGGTGCTGCGCC